>JAYTUM010000001.1:0-3256 GCA_043744575.1 Acidimicrobiales bacterium
AGCAAGAACACTTTCTCGTCGGCGAGACTCCGGCTGCCAGCAGGCGCAATTTCGTCAGCAGACGCAACTTCGTCAACCATTGCGCATCGCCTCGTCAACAATTTCGCGGTCGCTGTCGCTGACCCCGACGTCGCCCGATACCATCCAGCGACGAAACGCGAGCGCCAAACCCGCCAGTGAACAGATCAAGGCTGTTACCGGCAGCGCCCACACCAACGCATCGATTCCGCTCGAACGCGGAACCAGCAAAACTTGTCCACCGAAGCGCAGCTCAACAAAGGCGACGATCTCGTCGTCGGTGCGCTCGCCGCCGCCGACCTGGCGGGCAATTTCATCGCGCAACGAGACTGCGGCGGGGGCCCGAGAAACGTAGACACTCTCGCCTTGGCAAGTCGGGCATGCCAGGCGCTGCGAGATTTCGTCGATGCGCTCTTGTTGTGTGAGAGGGCCGCTGTTGTTATTTGCCCCAACGACAAGCAATAACCCGACGAGTATCGCCATCGCCACCCACACCGCTGGTTGCTTTATCGATTTCATCGCCCGGCGCCCATTACTTTGTCATTTCTTTCAGAGCGGTCAACTGTTCTTGCAACAAGCCTTCGGTCAGCTGACCGGCAATGCGCAGGCGTACGAAACCGTTGGGGTCGATAATCCACGTCTCTGGCACCTTGGCGACGCCGAACGAAATTGCGATCGCGCCATTTGTGTCGCGCAGCCTCGGCCAGTTACCGCCGTTGGCCGCAAAATATGCTTCGACAGATTCGTCGTTATCATCGTTGACGACCGTATACAACTCGACGGCATCAGGTGAGGAATTTTGTTCGGCGGCAAACGCGACTAGCAACGGGTGCTCAATCTGACAGGGTACGCATGTGGAGTTAAAAAAATTAAGCACAACCCACGACCCCTTGCGCTGCGCCAAATTAAAATTGGCGCCGTCGAGCGTTGTCGTTTCTAGAGCCGGCGCGGGATGACCCAGCAGCGGTGACTCGGCGTTTTCAGAGGGGTTCGGCGAGGCGCTTAACAAAACCCACAGCAAACCAGCCAACACGATTCCGACGACCACGGCGACCGCGCGCGAAGTATTTATCGACCTGTTCGCCGTCTGATTCGAGGGCGCGCTCATCGGCCTGCCACTTCTCTAATTGGTGCCGACGTCGGCTCGGTGGGCTTGCGGCGACGGCCGGGGAAGGCCGCCAATAGCGTGCCTAACCCCATTAACGCGCCTCCGATCCACAGCCACACGACAAGGGGCTTAATGAATACCTTGATACGGGCCTTGCCCGAATCTTTCAGAACAGGAGGTTCAAGGGTGAGATATAAGTCGTTGAACACGCCGGTTTTTACAGACGGCGTGCCGATATTCATTCCAAAGTTCGTGTACTTGGTAATCGCTGGCGCATAGGCCTGGCCGCCGTCGATACTAATTATTGCTGCCACGCTTATGCTGCGGGAGTCGGTGGTTTCGGCAAACCTCACTAATTCGAAGGTGTGGCCGCCAAAAGTTGCTGGCTTACCCACTTCGAGGGCCAGTTCTTGGCTGCGGGTATAACTGTTCGACGCAGAAAGACTGACGGCAATGAATATCACGCCGATGTGCACGATCATGCCGCCGTTGGCCCGACCGACCAGACCGCGCAGACCCTGCCGTCGAGTAGCCAAAATAACTTGCCGCGACGCAGAACCGAGGGCGAACCCGCCGAGGCCAAATGCGAGCAGAGGCGCGACTCCGCTGGCACCGACATAAACGCATACCGCGAGCACGACAATCGCGAACCACGCCGGCCAAAACAATCTTTCGCGCAATAACTCGCCCGAAGCCTTGCGCCACGGCAATACTGGCGCGATCGCCATGATCGTTAAGAGCGCAAGTCCGATCGGCATCGCCATCTTGTCGAAGAACGGAGCACCGACGACAATGTTGCGTTGCTGTAGAGCTTCGACGATTAGCGGAAACACGGTACCGAGTAAGACGACGAACGCGAACAGGCTAAACAACACGTTGTTCGCCAAGAAGGCGCCTTCGCGAGAGAGCGGCGAGTCGATGCTCCCTGGCGAGCGCAGCAATTCTCCGCGCCAGCCGATCAGCCCAACCGACACGACAACGATAATCGCGAAGAACGAGAGCAACCATGGGCCAATGTCGCTCTCGCTAAAGGCGTGCACGCTGTTGAGGATGCCCGATCGAGTCAAGAAAGTGCCCAAGATCGTGAGACTGAATGTCGCGACCAGCAGCGACAGATTCCAAACCCGCAACATTCCGCGACGCTCTTGCACCAGCACAGAGTGGATATATGCGGTCGCCGTAATCCACGGCAGCAATGAGGCGTTTTCGACTGGGTCCCACGCCCACACTCCACTCCAACCGAGCACTTCGTAACTCCACCACCCGCCGAGCACGATACCGAAAGTCAAAAATCCCCACGCAAATAATGTCCACCGCCGCGTCGCCAGTAGCCATCCCTCGCCGAGACGTCCGGTTATCAGCGCGGCAATTGCGAACGCGAACGGCACCGTCATTCCCACATATCCGAGATACAACATCGGCGGATGAAACATAACGAGAACGTGATTTTGCAGTAGCGGGTTCGGCCCAGTGCCCTCAAAAACTCCGCTCGCGCCCTTCAAGAAAGGGCTGGCAGGACCGAACGAGAGCAAGTAAAAGAAACCCTGGACAATGAACATCACGCCGATCGCCCAGCGCGAGAGCGCGTCGTCAAGTCTCTTCCGCAACCAAAAGACGATCGCCAGCGTGTAGCCGGAGAGCACCACAACCCATAACAGAATTGAACCTTCGAGGGCGCTCCAGACAGCGGCGAAGTTGTACAGAGGTGGCGTGGATGTAGAACCAACTTTCTGCACGTACTCGAGTGAGAAGTCGCGTGTGATCATTGCGTACTCCATCGTCGCGAATGCACCAAGTGCCGCCCCAAACGAGAGCAGTGCGAACCGCGGTATCAGCCGCGCAACTTTTTGATCACCCGTGCGCGCACTCATGATCGAAGCAAGCGCGCCGAACATTGCTCCGACGATGCCAACGAGCAACAATGCTCGTCCGAGCGGGCCGCTTACCCCTGCGCTGGCGAACAAGTCTCGGCCTCGGCGCGATCGATGCGCACCTTGTTTTCGGCGACATACTCGTTGGAGTGTTTGACCTCGATGCGGGTTGCCTCAAATGTCTCGCCTACGAGGCGGCCTTGGGCGACAACGGGAATGCACTCTTGAAATATTCCGCCAGGGTCGCCCGAGTAGACGA
>JAYTUM010000002.1:0-3189 GCA_043744575.1 Acidimicrobiales bacterium
ATTACCGGCAGCCCAATGTCGGAGATCACTCGATGCGCCTCCTCCATGTTGTGCGCCACCCCGCTGCGCGGCACGGACAGCCCGATTTCGATCATTGCCTGTTTGAACTTTTCGCGGTCTTCGGCCGTTGCAATCGCCTCGGCATTGGCGCCGATCAGCTCGGGCGTGCCGGGCACTCCCACCACGCCACGCGCGAACAATTCCATCGCCAAGTTGAGCGCCGTTTGCCCCCCCATTGTCGGCAACACGGCATCGGGTTTTTCGCGAGCGATTATCGCCTCGAGTACATCGACGGTTAACGGTTCGATATAGGTGCGGTCGGCGAAGTCGGGGTCGGTCATGATCGTCGCCGGGTTTGAGTTAGCGAGAATTACGCGGTAGCCCTCTTCGCGCAGGACGCGACATGCCTGCGTGCCCGAATAGTCGAATTCGCATGCTTGACCGATCACGATTGGCCCCGAACCGATGATCAGAATTGTTTTTAGATCGTCGCGCCGTGGCATTATGCGGACTCCATCAGGTCAGAAAATTCACTGAACAAATAGCGGCTGTCGTGCGGACCCGGCCCGGCCTCAGGGTGATACTGCACACTGAATGCCCTGGCGTCGCGCACCCGCATGCCTTCGTTGGTCTCGTCATTCAAGTTGATGTGCGTAACCTCGACTCGCTCTTTGAGCGAGGCAATGTCCACGCAGAAGTTGTGATTTTGGCTTGTGATCTCTACGGCGCCGCTGCGCAAATTTCGCACGGGGTGATTGGCGCCGTGATGACCGAAGAGCAGCTTGAAAGTGCTGCCGCCGAGAGCCAGTGTCAGCAATTGATGCCCAAGACAAATACCAAACAACGGAGTTCCAGCATCGACAATTCGCAAAATTTCTTCTGGTACACCGACAACAGCCTCTGGGTCTCCGGGACCATTGGATAAAAACACACCGTCGGGTGCGAGCGCGAGCACCTCTTGGGCGGTCGTAGCCGCTGGCACGACTTGCACCGTGGCGAACTTCGACAAGCAACTCAGAATCGTTTGCTTCATCCCAAAGTCGTATGCGACAACCTTAAACTTGCCGGAGCCGACGATGTACGGCTTGGGTGTCGTAACTTGGGCGACCAAGTTTATGCCGCCGGTACCGGGCTCGGCTTGCGCTACCTTAAGCAGTTGCTCCACTGGCGCGGTGCCGAACGCACCAGCCATCGCTCCCTCGTCGCGCAATATGCGAGTCAGCCTGCGGGTGTCGATACCACCGATGCCGCTGACATTTAGTTTGCGCAGGTACGAGTCGAGGTCGTTGTCACTGCGCCAATTGCTGAAGCGACGCGCCATCTCGCGCACGATGACGCCGCGCGCGAAAACTTTCTTTGCTTCGTCGTCGAGGGAGACCGTTCCATAATTTCCAATGTGTGGCGTCGTAAATGTGATTATCTGACCTGCGTACGAGGGATCTGAAATAACTTCTTGGTAGCCCGTCAAAGCGGTGTTAAAAACCACCTCTCCGCTAGAGATGCCGTTGATCGCGTCGGCACCAATCGCCTCACCCTCAAAAACGGAGCCGTCGCGCAACACCAACCGTGATTCGCGAATTGTCATCTAAGTTTCATCTCTGGGGTTCTCCGTCTATTACAACTGCGTCGCCGTTAAAGATTGTGTGCCTTACCCTGCCACGAAGTTGGCGCCCGACGAATGGCGTATTGGTGCTCTTGCTGGATAGTTGCTTCGGGTCGATACGCCATACGATCTGCGGGTCAAACACGCACAGATTCGCGCGAGCGCCAGTAGCGACGTCATTACCGTGCTCGAGGGCATTGGCGATCTGCGCGGGCCGCTGCGACATCAGCGCCACCAGCTGCGTCATCGGCAGGTCCAAACTGCTGAGTACAACGCCGAGCGCGGTCTCCAGACCAAGCATTCCAGGCGGCGCCTGATCGAGCGGTAATTCCTTATCGCGGCGAGCATGTGGCGCGTGGTCTGTGGCGATGGCGTCGATTGTGCCGTCGGCGACGCCGGCCTTGAGCGCCCGAATGTCGTCGATCGAGCGCAGCGGTGGGTTGACCTTATATAGAGGGTCGAAACCACAAAGCAATTCTTGAGTTAATGACAGGTGGTGCGGCGTAACTTCTGCCGTAATCGGAAGACCCTCTGCCTTGGCAGATCGCACAAGTTCTACGGAGCGAGCGGTCGAAAGATGCAAAAAATGTATGGACGCTCCGGTTAATCGCACGAGGTCGATGTCGCGCGCGACCATCAGTTCTTCAGCGAGAGCAGGCCAGCCAGGCACACCCATATCGCTCGAACAACAACACTCATTCATTGCCGCGCCAAGAGT
This sequence comes from Acidimicrobiales bacterium, assembly GCA_043744575.1. GTDB lineage: Bacteria > Actinomycetota > Acidimicrobiia > Acidimicrobiales > Ilumatobacteraceae > UBA3006. Next base: position 2,322 of record JAYTUM010000002.1, read on the forward strand.
TAACGAAGCAACTTCACAGTGCTGCGCGAGCGTGATGCCAAGACCCTTGGCGTACTCCAACGCCCGACGCATCAGTACAGGGTCTTGCACGCCGTTGCCGTCGTCGGTGAAAATTTGAATACCAACCTTGGCGAGTTCGGCCATCGGCGCCAGCGCCAAACCCTGCCTTCCAACGGTGATGCAGCCGCTCGGCAAGACATCAACAAGCCCCGCGCGCCGTCCCTGCTCGCGCACAAATTCGACAACCGCGACATTGTCTTGAGCAGGATCGGTATTTGGCATCGCCACGAGCGCGGTGTAACCGCCGCGCGCACCGGCCCTGCTCGCCGTGGCGATCGTCTCGCAGTCTTCGCGGCCAGGTTCGCGCATGTGCGTGTGCAGATCTACAAACCCTGGTGAAACAATGCAACCGCTGGCGTCGAGCGTTGAATCACCACCCAGGTTTTTGCCAATCTCTTTGATCACAGAGTTCGCAATAACGACATCGGCCTCTCGCTCGCCAGTCGAATCGACAATTGTGCCACCCTTAATGACGAGAGTCGCAGACTTCAATGTTTTCGACATCACGCCACCTCGACACTCAGACCATTGACCGCGCGAGCATCACCCTGATCGCCAGAGAGCAAGTCGAACAGGGCCGCCATTCGCACGGCCACGCCGTTGGCAACCTGTCGATGAATCAGCGAGTTGGCGAGGTCGCTTGGATCGATCTGCATCTCTACCCCGCGATTCATCGGGCCCGGGTGCATTACGAAACTTTCTGGGGCGAGCATCGCGGCGCGCCGTGCCGTCAGACCAAATTGTTCGCCGTATTCGCGCAACGTCGGCACGTGACCCTGCGCCATGCGCTCGCTCTGCAGCCGCAACA
>JAYTUM010000003.1:0-12287 GCA_043744575.1 Acidimicrobiales bacterium
GCCCCAGCGCGCATCATCACGCCGGTCTAGATCAAGGTTGGTCTGTTCGCCCGTACCGCGGATGTCGTCCATCATCGCCGAGTCGGCGGGGTCAAAGTCAGCAAAAAATTCGCCCTTTGGTACCCACCGTCGTTTTATGACGATCGGCTTCAATTCGGCTGTTGGCACCCCATCGATGGTGATCACAATGGTTTCCCCTTTTTGTGCTCGCATAATCAATTCACGCGTGTTGTTACGCAATTCTCGAGAGGCCACCTCTGTCATGCCTAAACTGTAGCATGTGTGCTACAGCATCGTTTTCTGGCCGATATGGCTATGCGCCGCTCATCGTGACGTCACGAATCACCATCGTTAGACCCGCGGCACGGCTGGGTAGCCAGTCGACATCGTTGCCAAGCGCCACAACATCGAGCAACATCTTCTGCAGTGTGCTGGCGATCGTGAACTCGCGCACTGGCGCACCGACTTGACCATTGCTAATCAATAGGCCAGACGCACCAGTCGAGAAATCGCCAGAAATCGGGTTGACGCCGCTGTGAAGCCCCTGCACCATCTGCACCCACACGCCGTCTTCAACTTCGGATATCAATTGTTGTTGCGTCCTCGTGCCAGGCGTCAGTTGCAACGCCATGCAGCCCACGCCCGGCGAACCAGCGAAGCCACCTCGTACTCCGTTGCCTGTGCTCACCGTTTTCATGCGCCGCGCGCTGTACGACGAGTGCACAAACTTTTTAAGCACACCGTTTTCGATTAACACATTGCGCCGCGCAGCCAGTCCCTCGCCGTCGATGTCGGTGGCCGTATACGCAAGGGGGTTTGTCGGATCATCGACGAGTGTGATGCGCGAGTCGGCGACTTGATCGCCGAGTCGATCGGCAAAGAAACTGCGTCCTTTTGACACGCTCTCGCCGTTAAGTGTGCTCGAAATAATGCCCAGGAACTGCGCAGTCACGTAGGGGTCGAGCACAACAGTGACGCGCTTCGACGGCGGCTTAATCGCACCCAATAATCGCGTGGCGCGGTCGGCGGCCTCGCGCGCCGCCTTGCTCAAATCAAAGTCTTTCGGCGAGTCGCCGACCGAGAAACCAAAACCGGTTTGAGTCTCGTCGCCGTCGTCAGCGAGCGTCGAAACCGACACGTAACAGGAGTTGCCGCGACCGCTCTCACGAATGCCCGTTGTCGTAGAGACAGCAGTCTCGCCCCAGCCGTCGTCGTAATTAGATTCTTCGACGCGAATACGCGAATCGATGCCGAGTGTGAGTTGTTCGAGCTCCTTTGTGAGCGATATCTTGTTCGGCGTCAAATAATTGGCGAGCTCTTCGTCCCAAAACTTTTGCGGCACGGGCTCAACGCCATCTGGCTCGGCCAGACCCGCGTACTCGTCGATTGTGCCAAACTGCACGTTGTCGCGCGCCTCTGCCAAGACCTCGGCAACCGCAGTGGCGTCGAGCGTGCCGGCGTAAGCGAACCCGGTGCGACCATCCTTAATTACGCGAATTCCCACGCCTTCGCTCTGCGCCGAAACGAAGTGTTCGACTTCACCCTGATAAACGCGAATCGCCGTCTCGCCGCCGCGGCCCACATAAGCCTCAATTTGCTCGCCGGCCGTGGCCTGGGCGACGACGCGGTCAGCGATCGCCTGCAGGTCGGGCACCTCTACGCTCATGTCGCCGTGCCGCCAATTGTCATCGCCTTGACACGCAGTGTGGGCTGGCCGTCCCCGACTGGCACACCCTGCCCGTCTTTACCGCAAGTGCCAGGGTTGCCCATCGCGAAATCGTTGCCGAGCAGGTCGATGTCTTGCAACACCTGCGGGCCATTGCCGATTAGGTTGCCTTCGCGCAGCGGCTCGGTGATCTCGCCATTTTCAATCAAGTACGCCTCGGTCATTCCGAACACGAAGTCGCCGCTTGCGGTGTCGACGCTGCCGCCACCAAGTTTGGCAACATACACGCCGCGCTCGGTGGCGCGCACGATGTCGTCCGGCTCTTCTTTGCCGTTGAGCACGAACGTGTTCGTCATGCGCACCATCGGCAGATCGGCGTAACTCTGACGACGACCGTTGCCGCTTTGGCGATGCCCCTCCTTGCGTGCACGCAGGTAATCCCACATGTAGTCGGTGAGCACACCATTCTCGATCAAGACATTTCGTTGCGACGGGTGGCCCTCGTCGTCGATGCCGATCGCGCCCCACTCGCCCGTCATCGTGCCGTCATCGACGAGTGTGACGAACGGCGCCGCGACCGACTGGCCAACCTTGCCGCGATAAACGCTGGCGCCCTTGCCGACCAAATCTGCCTCGAGGCCATGACCGCAGGCCTCGTGAAATAAAACGCCACCGCTGCCACGTTTAATCACAACGGGCATACTGCCTGACGGCGCTGGTCGTGCCTTGAGTTTCGTAATCGCCTGCTTGGCGGCCCGCACCGCAAGCTCCTCGACATCGTGCTCGTCGAATAACTCGAAACCAATTGTGTGACCTAGCGAGTCGTAACCAGTTTGCATGCCGGCGTCGCCACTGGCGACCACGCTGACACGAAAAAGTGTGCGCACTTGGTCATCGGCGCTAAACACCCCTTCACTGTTGGCGATCAAAATACGCTTCATCGAGTCGCCGTAACCGGCTGAAACCTGCACGACCGAACCGTCCACCGAGCGCGCCGCGGCATCAACTCGCATCAGCATCTCGACCTTACGCGCCTTGGCGACCTCGTCAGGCGCGATGCGCACTGTATTCACGGGGTGGCGCAGCAACGGTCGCAGCCCAATCTTGTGCACGCCACCGTCGCCCTGTTTAGCGGCTTCGGCCGCGGCTAATGCGGCGACCAGCAACCCGCGCTCCGAAAGATCTGACGTGTGCGCAAAACCCGTCGTCTCGCCGGCGACTACGCGAATGCCCGCGCCGCGATCGCGGCCGCTTGTGACCTGCTCAACCTTGCCGTCATCAAGCCCCGCCGAGGTTGAGTGCTTGTCCTCTATATAGATCTCGGCGAATTCGGCGCCAGTGCTGCGGCCCTTGGACAGCACCCTGGCTAGAACGTCAGCTTCGACTAGCGGCTGCAACGGTTTGGGCTTCTGCGATTGTGATGACATGGCGCCAGCCTACCCATGCCCTGCACTCTGTAGCCACGGCAAGCACTTCCTCGCCTAATGTTTGTGCGTGAATAGCGAGCAGGTCAATTTCAGCGAGCCAGTCGCCGAGAGTCACCACCGCACAGTGTGGTGGAAGGAGGCGTTAATAGTCGGCGCGTTCTATTCGCTATACACGCTGATTCGCAACCGATTCGGATCGCAATTAGTTAACGGCGTCGACATCCCAGAGCATGCCTTCACCAACGCAATGCGTGTGATTCGCCTCGAGAGATACATAGGCCTGTACCACGAAGAATCGGTTCAGGATGTTTTTCTTCCCCACCTGTGGTTCATCAAGAGCATGAATACTTTTTACGGCACCGCGCACTTCTTCGTCACGATGGTTGTGTTCATCCTGCTATTCAAAAAACGCCCCGATGTTTTCCCGCAGTGGCGCAACACTCTCGCGGCGATGACCGGGCTCGCAATTATTGGATTCGCACTTTTTCCACTTATGCCACCACGCCTACTGGATGCGTCGTGTCCGCCTGTCGGCCACGGCGGCGAGTGCATCGAGTCACCGTTGCGCAATTACAACGGTGCTACTAACTTCGGATTCGTCGACACGGTCAGCACTCTAGGCGGACCTTGGGCATTCAACAGAGGTCCCGGCGCGACACTCTCTAATCAGTACGCGGCGATGCCTTCGCTGCACATCGGCTGGTCAACTTGGTGCGCTTTTGCGTTGTGGCCGATTACACGAAAAAAGTGGATGCGCGCCGCACTGCTCATCTACCCCGCGATCACCCTATTTTGTATCATCGTCACGGGAAATCACTTCTGGCTCGACGGCATCGGCGGCATAGTTGTCTTTGTCACCGGTTTTGCGATCGGCACCATGGCCCATCGATACAACCATCGTCGTTTATATCGACAGATGACTTCTCACCCGGCGTTTTAGTGCGCAGACGAGTTATTACAAAGCGAGGGGGTGGTCTTGCGACCACCCCCTCGTAAATTGATTGTAAAATTTGTTGCTAAAGAAAGCGGCTTACGTATTCTTTGGCAATAGCAGCAACCAAGTATCAGTAGCAATCTTCAACAAGGTGCCAATCTGATATGACCCAGAATCAAAACCAACAACCGCTGAGCCACCATTCAAAGTGACTCCCGTGGCGGCTGTCATATTAATTCCGCCAGAACCAATTTGACCAAATTGAATCTTTGTGCCGATCGGAAATGCGACCGATGAGTTCGTTGGAATTGTGATGGCAATTGATCCCGCAGTTGATGACGTAATGAACTTGCCCGCATCAGCAAGCACAAGGGTGTAACTGAATCCTGTTTGAGCGTTGATTGTCACCGGCGATACCGAACCAGAAGCACCGGTCGCACCTGTGGCACCCGTCGCACCTGTGGCACCCGTCGCACCAGTCGCACCAGTCGGGCCAGTCGGGCCAACTGGGCCGGTGGCACCGAGGACCAACTTCGTCTCGCTCGCCGAACATGGCTTGACCTTGGCATGGCGCATCACGCCAGTCGTTTTATTTACGCAAATGTTCACCGTGGAGCCGGGCGTCGCCGCGCGCGCGCCAACCACTCCGCCAAGGCTCAACGCAAGGGCAACCACGACTACCGTCGATCGCTTGCTCATTCCCCGCCCTCGCGCAACATCCGAATTAATAAATTTCATATTGGTCTCCTCTTGGAATTGGTCTCTAATCTGGTTTGAGTCTAATCAACGCCTCAAAGGCCTCAGGGATAATCGGGGTATCGTAATAGGGCTATGGCCCTCGCAGATATTCGCCAACCCAGCGACCTTCGCAACCTCAGCGTCGCACAATTGCAAGAACTGGCGGGCGAGATTCGCGAATTCATTGTCGACGCCGTATCTGAAACAGGCGGCCACCTCGGATCAAATCTTGGTGCGGTCGAACTCACTCTCGCTTTGCACCGCGAATTCGATTCGCCGCGTGACGCAATATTGTGGGACACGGGGCATCAGTCGTATGTGCACAAAATCGTCACAGGGCGTCGCGGCGGCTTCAGTAAGTTGCGCGCCGCGAATGGCTTATCTGGATACCCGAGCCGCGAAGAGAGCATCCACGACTTCATAGAAAATAGCCACGCCTCAACAGTGCTCAGTTACGCCTACGGCCTGGCAGTCGCCCGCGACAACGCCGCTACGCCAAACCGCCGCCATGTTGTTGCGGTCATTGGCGACGGGTCAATGACTGGCGGCATGGCCTACGAGGCACTCAACAACTTGGGGCACAGCCAAAAGCGCGTGATCATCGTGCTCAACGACAATGGTCGCAGCTATGCGCCGACGATTTCTAATCTTACTCAGGCCGATTTTTTAGACGACAAAATTGACGGGATACCGAAAACAAAAAAGAAAAAGAATAGCCGCATCACGCAAAAACTCGCCAACAAACTCACCGACATTCGCCTCAACCCCGTGTATGTACGTCGTCAACGCAAACTCGAAAAGTTTCTGCGCGACCTGCCGCTCGTGGGCACGCAGGCCGAGCGCGGTCTCGAAGCGTTCAAGGCCGGCGTGCGCGAATTTTTGCAACCGCCAGCATTCTTTGAGGCGCTCGGCGTGCGCTACATCGGTCCGATCGACGGCCACGACATCGAAGCGCTTGAGCACGCTTTCGCCGCCTCCAAGCACCGCGTCGACGAAGGTCCAATCGTCATTCATGTGATCACCCAAAAGGGTCGAGGCTATCCACCGGCGGAAGACGATGACGAAAAACACCTGCACGATGCACCAAGCTTCGACCCGATTAAGGGCCCGCCCAAGGCGATCCCAACTGGTTACACACACGCGTTCTCGGACGCAATTATCAAACTCGCCGAGCAAGACCAGCGCATTGTTGCCATCACCGCCGCAATGCCCGGCCCAACTGGTCTGATCGAGTTTCAAGAGCGCTTCCCCGATCGCTTCTTCGATGTCGGCATTGCCGAGCAACACGCCGTTACCGCCGCCGCCGGAATGGCGATGGGCGGCTTGCGCCCGATCGTTGCGTTGTATTCAACATTTCTCAATCGCGCCTGGGATCAGGTCGTATTCGACGTAGCACTGCACCGCTTGCCAGTCATCTTTTGCCTCGACCGCGCGGGCATCACAGGCGATGACGGCCCGAGTCACCACGGCATCTACGACATGGCGTTGCTCTCTAAAGTACCGGGCATGCGCGTACTTGCGCCTTCGAACGCACAAGAACTGCAGCAGATGATGGGCGATGCGTTGCAACTCGCAGACAGCGGCCCGGTCGCTATTCGCTATCCAAAGGGCAGGGCACGCGAGGTTGGCGAAAGCGAAGTCGGTTCCGGTTTGGCCGCGCGTCAAATGCTTGCCGACAACACCAGCAGCCTTTGCATCTTGGCCGTCGGCAAACTCGTTGGCGCCGCAGCCGAAGCTGCAGCAATCTTGGCCGCCGCTGGCATCAATATCACCCTGTGGGACGTGCGCTCGTGTGCGCCGCTCGACTCCGTGATGATCGCCAACGCCGCCAACCACAACATTGTCATCACCGTCGAAGACGGCATTCGCGACGGGGGTATCGGCATGGCTATCGCCGACGCAATTTTAGCTGGCCCTAACAATAAGCCCGCCGTACATATCCTGGGAGTACCGACGAAATTTATCCCCCAGGCCAAACCGGACGCGATTCTGGCGCAATTAGGTCTTGACTCAGTGGGTATCGTCAACTTCGTAAAGGAATTGTTGAAGGGCTAATCGTGATGACACAAATTAACGCCACGCTCGAATGCGCGGTCACCTCGCAACAAGAATGCAATAAAAGACAATTAGAGGAAGATAAAACACTCACGGCTCAGACACCTTGAATGCTGCTGATCGAAACGCTCAAGGCGCACGCCTAAGCAGATGGCTTTGACAACAAAAGTTCGTCTAATTCTGGGCATAGCGTGATGCCCATGTCGGAAATCCCAAGCACTCAGACCCCAGATCCGGCAGCGGGTTGGCCCGCAGAATTGGCGCTGGGTTTGCGCCTGGCCGATTCGGCAGACTCGGTCAGCCTGGCGGGCTTCAAAAACAGGACCTTTTCGGTGAGCCGTAAGGCCGATAACAGCGAGGTTACCGAAGTCGATAAAGCCACCGAGTCTGCTATTCGCACGATCATTGGCGCCGAACGACCGGAGCACAGCATCTACGGGGAAGAGTTCGGGGTTAGCGGCGACGACGATTCGCCCTACCAGTGGGTGATCGACCCAATTGATGGCACCACAAATTTTGTGCGTGGGGTGCCAGTTTGGGCGACGCTGATTGCGCTTGTGTATAAAGGCGCGCCAGTGCTCGGCGTGGTCTCGGCGCCAGCGCTGGGGTTCAGGTGGTGGGCCAACATTGGTGCGGGCGCTTTTTTTAATGGTGCGGCGATGCGGGTGAGCAGCGTGGAAGTAGTGTCCGAGGCGCACGTGAGCACCACGCCTAACACCGGGTGGGCGGCGGTCGGGGGCATGCCAAAGTTGGTGCAACTGCAAACCGATGCATTGCGGGCTCGCGGGTTCGGCGACTTTTGGCAACACATGCTGGTGGCGCAAGGGGCGATTGATGTGGCGGTTGATGCGATCGGGTTGCAGCCTTACGATAACGCGGCGATCTACCCGATCGTGCACGAGGCTGGCGGCAAAGTCACAGATCGTTTTGGCTGGCCTGATTGGCGTGCCGACAGCTGCGTGTCGTCCAACGGTTTACTTCACGACGCGGTGATCGCTCGCCTCGCTTAATTGTTGGTTGGCGGCTGGGCCCTGTTGCGCTGTTGCCAGATCGTGCGCGCCGCGATGGCGAGCATCAGCGTGGCGAACAAAACATTAGAGACTGTGTCGCTCATGTATGCGGCGATGAAGCCGCCGAGAATTGCCGACGCCACACCGCCGAAACCGGTGATAACTGCCGCTCGCACATCGAGATTTCCGTTCGCGCGGTTGCGCCAAGTGCCCATTATTGCGGTGGGAATGATCACGGCGATCGAGGTGCCCTTGGCGATAACTGGGGCGATACCAAAGAAAACGATCATCGCGGGTACCATCACCACGCCGCCACCCACACCGAGTAGGCCTGCTAGCGCGCCAGTGGCAAGACCGACAAGCACTAGCGCGATTACCCCGGCGAGATTCAAAGTCGCGCGGCCGCTGCCATGGGTAGAAATAAATAATCTGATCGCCGAAATCACGAGTACGGACGAAAAAATGAAGGCCAGCCAGCGTTTTGATGCGACAGCGAGCAGGTGCGTACCGATTAATGATCCGCTCACGGCGCCGACCGCAAGGCACGCGGCAATGGGCCAATCGACATGACCTTGCCCCCAATATGTGATCAGGCTCGCTGCAGAGATTGGCAATACTGCTGCGAGCGACGTGCCGTGCGCGAGGCGTTGGTCGAGACCTGCGACCATCACTAGGCCGGGCACGATCAAGATGCCGCCGCCAACGCCAAACAAACCAGAGAGCAGGCCCGCCGCGACGCCGACGGCCATTAGCAGCCAGGAGTGCCTAGTGATTTTCGTGATGGCCACTAACGCATCTGCGAGACGACGTTTGAGAGCCAACGCGTGGCGCTGCGGGGCATCACTGCGGTGACGGAGGAGATCGCTTTGTAGAGGGTGCCAGGAACGACGATGGGTGTGCCCTTGGCGACGCCATCGAGACCTGCCTTGGCCACCAACTCGATGCTTGTCCACATGAATTTGGGAAATTTCGATTCGAAACCGCTCGTATTCGAGATGCTTTGAAATTCTGTCCTAGTTAGGCCCGGACACAAAGCCGTGACGCGAATGCCCGTGCCGCGCAGTTCTTCGTGCAGCGCTTCGGTGAAGCTCGTGACATAAGCCTTGGTCGCGGCGTACACCGCCATTCCGGGGCTTGGCTGAAAGCTGGCGACGCTCGAAACATTGAGCAGGTAGCCCAGACCGCGCGGCGACATTGCGCGCACCGCGGCGTGTGAAATGCGAGTGAGTGCCGCGATATTGAGGAGAATTTCGTTGCTGAGACGATCGACATCTAAGTCTTGCACGAGCCCGGACGAACCGAAGCCAGCATTGTTGACGACGAGGTCGATTATTGGCTTTGTCGAGTCGGCGATTCGCTGTTCGACTTGGGCAACGCCCGCTGCCGTCCCGAGATCGGCGGTGATAATTTCGACGTCGGAATATTTTGCTGCCAGCGCCTCGAGCCTGTCGGTACGCCGCGCGACCACAACCAGTTTTATGTTGGCCGCACCGAGCTGGTCGGCGATCTCCTTGCCAATACCGCTAGACGCGCCCGTAACCAGTGCGCATTTGAACAGAAAAACCTCGCTCACGATGAACTTATCGGCGTCGTGACTAGCGCGTCGTGACTAGCGTGTCGTGACTAGGGCGTCGCAACTATTGCGCCGCGGCGCGGTTCTCGGCGATACCGCCGGTCGCTGCGAGCCTGACATGCGCGCGTCGCAATGCAGACTCGGCGGTGGCGTCGTGTTCGCCGCGGATAGATTCTTCGGCGCGCTGCATCGCCTTGCGGGCGCGCTCGATATCAATCTCGCCCGAGAGTTCGGCAGCATCAGACAGGATCGTGACATGATCAGGCGCGACTTCGACAAAGCCGCCGTGGACTGCGAGGTCTTGCACCTTGCCATCTGACATATATATACGAGTATGGTTTTCTACGAGCGCACCCAAAAATGCGGTGTGCCCCGGCAGAAACGCGATCTCGCCGCCGTCGACAGTGCGCGTAATGACCTGGCGGGCATCGCCCGAGAACAAAACGCGCTCTGGCGAGACAACTTCAACGCGAAGGGTGCTCATTACGAGGTCGCCTCCTGCAGCGCCTTGGCCTTTGCCAAGACCTGCTCGACGCCACCGACGTTGAGGAATGCCTGCTCTGGCACATCGTCAAGGTCGCCCTTGATGATCGCCTCGAAGCTCTCAACTGTTTCGGCCGTCTTGACATATTCGCCCTTCACTCCGGTAAACACCTCGGCGACGAAGAACGGCTGCGACAAGAAGCGCTGCACTTTGCGGGCTCGAGACACCGTCAGGCGATCTTCTTCTGAGAGTTCATCGAGCCCCAAGATGGCGATGATGTCTTGCAGTTCTTTGTAACGCTGCAAGATTTCTTGCACGCGACGAGCTACGTTGTAGTGACGATCGCCGACGACTTCTGGCGAAAGAATCGTTGACGTTGAGGCCAACGGGTCGACGGCTGGGTAAATGCCTAGCGAGGCGATCTGCCGCGAGAGTTCAGTTGTGGCGTCGAGGAATGTAAACGTGGTGAACGGCGCGGGGTCGGTGTAGTCATCGGCCGGCACGTATACGGCCTGCAACGAGGTGATCGAGCGACCGCGAGTTGATGTGATGCGCTCTTGCAACTGACCCATCTCGTCAGCCAGCGTCGGCTGGTAACCCACGGCTGACGGCATTCGGCCGAGCAGGGTCGAAACCTCCGAACCGGCCTGCACGAAACGGAAGATATTGTCGACGAACAACAACACGTCTTGGTTTTTCACATCGCGGAAGTACTCTGCCATTGTCAAGGCCGAGAGCGCTACACGCAAGCGAACTCCAGGTGGCTCGTCCATCTGGCCGAAAACTAAGGCTGCCTTTTCGAACACGCCAGACTCTTCCATTTCAATGCGCAAGTCGGTGCCTTCGCGGGTGCGCTCGCCTACGCCAGCAAACACCGACACGCCGCCGTGGTTTGAGGCCACGCGGTTGATCATCTCGGTGATGAGCACGGTCTTGCCTACGCCCGCGCCGCCGAACAAACCAATCTTGCCGCCCGCCATGTACGGCGTAAGCAAGTCGATGACCTTAATGCCCGTTTCGAACATGCGCTTCGAGGGCTCGAGCGTGTCGAATGCTGGCGCCGGGCGGTGAATGTCCCAGCGCTCGACGTCTTTAAATTCGTTGTTGTCGCCGTCGAGGCAGTCGCCCCACACGTTCCAGACATGGCCGAGAGTTATGTCGCCCACTGGCACGTTGAGACCGCGACCCGTGTCGCGCACTGGCGTGCCACGGCGCAAGCCATCGGTTGGCTTCATGCACACCGCGCGCACGCGGCTGTGGCCGAGCTGCTGCGCAACCTCGGCCAAAATCACATTGGGCTTGCCCTCAATCGTGACCGTGAACTCGAGCGCATGGTTGAGTTCGGGCACCGAGCCGCGCGGAAACTCGACGTCGATAACCGGGCCTGCGATGGCCACTACGCGGCCGTCCTTACGGTCTGCCGCTGTGTTGATGGTTGCTGTGCTCATGTTGTGCTCCTATTTATTCGAACTATTTGCGAGAACTATTTTCTAGAACCCAAGGCTTCGGCCCCGCTGACAATTTCCATAATTTCTGTCGTGATCGAATCTTGGCGGGCGCGGTTCATAATCCGCGAGAGGTTTTTGATGATCTCTTCAGCGTTGTCGGTGGCGGCCTTCATCGCGCGCTGGCGAAAGGCGTGCTCGCTGGCGGCGGCGTTGAGCAGCGCGGCATATACGCGGGCCTCAACGTAACGCGGCAACAACGTCTCGAGGATTATTTCTGGCTCGGGCTCAAACTCGTACGCGCTGTTGGTTGTGCTGGGTTTGCCATCGCCGCCAGTTACGACGTCTTGCTCGAGCGGCACGAGCGGGCGGCGAACGAGTTCTTGCGTGCCAGACGAGACGAAGCGCGTGTACACCAGTTCGACGCGGTCTACTTCGCCCTTCAAAAATAGGTTTGTCACGAATTCGCCGATGCGCTTGGCATCGTCGTATCTTGGCGCGTCAGAAAAACCGGCGAACCCCTGCTTGATCTTGTACCCGCGAAAGCGAAAGAACGACTCGGCCTTTCGTCCGACGGGGATGACTACATAATCCTTACCCGCCATGACGTCGGCTTTGATCTCGCCTTCGGTGGCGCGCAAGACGGTCGAGTTGTATCCGCCGCAAAGGCCGCGGTCTGCGGTGATCGCGACGTAACAAGTCGTGCGGATGTTCTCGCGCGGCTTGAGAAACGGCGAGCCGCTTACTGCCACGCTTGCGGCCAGATCTTTAACAACCTCGGTGATGCGCTCGCTGTACGGCACTGCGGCGATCACTCGTTGCTGGGCTTTGACAATACGCGAGGCAGCGATCAACTCCATAGCACGAGTGATCTTCTTAGTCGCCTGCACCGACCGAATTCGGCTGCGCAGAATGCGCTCTTGTCCGCCTGCCATGAGTTTGTTACTCCGTCGCC
>JAYTUM010000004.1:0-12211 GCA_043744575.1 Acidimicrobiales bacterium
GCGGCCGTATTTCTGGCCAACTTCTTCTGCCATCGCCTCGGCATCGCTCGGCGAGAGCAGCGTCAGCGCCTTGCCTAAAAGCGAAAGCACGAGATCGTCGCTGCGCACGGGAAAGTCGAAGTCAGGCGATTCGTTGACGGCGCGATATTGCTTCGACGGTCGCCCAGCGCCGGCGCGTTCATGGCGTTCAATTGCGACTTCCAAGTATCCGCCTGCACAAAGTTTGTCTAGATGGTGCCGCGCCACGTTGGGGTGCACGTCGAACTCTTGGGCAATCTGTGCTGCAGTGACGCCCGTCGGGTGTTCGCGCACGAACAAATAAACGGCGCGACGAGTAGGGTCGCCGAATGCCGATGTGATAGCCGACACCTGGGCGGTAAATGATCCTGGCTTGAGTGTCGCGGTGGTCTGGTTCGAAGCAACGCCAACCTGTGCCGGGCTCTTATGAGCCGAAGTGGTTGATTTGCGGGCCACAGGGGTATTCTACCTATGGCCATAGTGGAAATTAGTTACGGAGACGAATGCCAACACCATCGGTAGACCAGGTCATTGAAGCGCTGCGGCCCGTACAAGACCCAGAGCTGCATCGCTCAATAGTCGACCTCGGTATGGTTCGCGACGTTGTGGTCAGCGAACGGGGTGTGATCAGCCTTACGGTCGTGTTGACGATCGCGGGTTGCCCGCTGCGCAATGAAATTCAGCAACGCGTTAACACGGCGGTGCGCGTGCTCGGCGGCGTTACGGATGTGGCGCTCAATTTTGGTGTGATGACCGACGAAGAGCGGGCTGCCGTGCGGGAGTTGTTGCACGGCAACCCAGGTGCAACTGCGGGCAGCGCGCCAGCGCAGGGCCACGCCGAGGGTCGCAAGATTTCTTTTGCCCAACCTGGTTCAAAAACCCGTCCGATTCTGATTGCTTCGGGCAAGGGTGGCGTCGGCAAGAGCAGCGTTACGACGAACCTCGCCGTCGCTCTCGCCGCATCTGGATACAAGGTCGGCGTAGTTGATGCCGACATCTACGGTTACTCGATACCGCGCATGCTTGGCGCTAATCGCGACCCGGTTGTGATCGACGACATGCTGTTACCGCCAGAGGCGTGGGGCGTGCGCTGCATCTCGATCGGATACTTCGTGCCAGAGGGTCAGGCAGTCGTGTGGCGCGGGCCGATGCTGCACAAGGCGCTCGAACAGTTTCTCACCGACGTCTATTGGGACGAACCTGATTTTTTATTGATCGACATGCCGCCAGGCACTGGCGACATCGCTCTGAGCCTCAGCCAGTATCTGCCGCGCGCCGAAGTTTTCGTAGTGACTACTCCGCAAGAGGCCGCGCAAAAGGTTGCCAGGCTGTCGGCGGCGATGGCGGTAAAGGTCAAACTTCCAGTGCGCGGGATCATCGAGAACATGTCGTGGTTCACGGGCGATGACGGTAAGCGCTACGAGTTATTCGGCTCGGGCGGCGGTCAACTTCTCGCCGACGAACTTGGTGTACCGCTGTTGGCGCAGATACCGCTGATAAATGCCCTGCGCGAGGGCGGCGACAACGGTCGACCAATTGCAGCGGTTGCACCCGACAGCGAGGTTGGCAAGTTGTTTTTTGCGCTTGCCAAGACGGTAGCGACTGAGATGAAGCCAAAGAAGATCTTCAGCGCCGCGCTCAAGGTCAACTAAGATAATTTTCTTCGATTGAAAGAGACATTTATGGACATCAGAATCGGCATTACTCAGGCGGCCCGCGAAATAACGGTCGAAATTGAAGACGAAGACAAGACGATCAAACAGGTAAAGGCCGCCGCTGACGCCGCCTTGAGCGGTACAACGGCGACACTTGTGCTCACCGACAAGCGCGGCCGCCAGGTCATGATTCCCTCGGCAAAGATCGCCTATGTCGAATTCGGTGCGCCAGACGGCGACCGCAAACTCGGCTTCGGCAGCTGACGAAGTTTCGTCGCCATGTTTTAGGGCAGACTATTTGAGGTCTCTTCATGCCCACCCTCATTGAACTCGCCCACGAACATACAGAACTCGAGCCTGGCGCGGTCTCGCACTTAGTTGCGCTTGTTTCGGAGTGGGGGATGCTGGCCGATTTTTGTTTCGCCGACATGCTGCTGTACCTAAGGGTTGCTGACGGCCGTTGGTTGATCAGTGCTCAGGTGCGCGCCGCCACCGGACAGACATTGTACACAGCCGACTATGTTGACACATGGGCCAGTGATACCGAATGTGTTTTATTAAACCGTGCTCTCGCGGGCGGCGGGATCGTCCAGGGCGAGATTTTGGTGCAGGCAATCAACGGCACTGCCAACATGCTGGCAATTCCCATCAACTTTGAGGGCAAAACTATCGGAGTTTTGTCGCGCGAGTGGGTCAGCGATGCTGCGCGCCGTCCCGGCCAACTCGAGACAACGTACTCAGAGATTTTCGCTGGCTTCTCGGAGATGATTGCACAAGGTTTGTTTCCGTTCGAAGGTAAAGTTGCCGACACCAGCATCGCTCCTCGAGTCGGCGACGGCGTGATTGTGTTAATGGCCGACTCGCGGGTGCGTTACGCCTCTCCTAATGCCGTATCTGCACTGCACCGCGTGGGCGTGAGCGCCAACGCGGTTGGCCAGACGCTTGTGGAGCTTGGCGTCGCCGAGACCGCCGCTCGCCACGCCTTTGAGCGCAGAGAGCCCGTCGTCGAAGAGTTCGAGGAATCAGCCGATGTGACTCTCTTGACGCGAACCATTCCGTTATTGACGCGTACGGCGAGCGGCATTGAGATCGTGGGCGGGGTTTTATTGCTTCGCGACGTCTCCGAGCTTCGCCGCCGCGACAGGCTTCTGCTCACAAAAGACGCCACGATTCGCGAGATTCATCACCGCGTGAAAAACAACCTGCAGACGATTTCATCGCTGTTGCGGCTGCAGGCCCGCCGACTGTCGTCGCCCGAGGCCAAAGAGGCGGTCGCCGAGTCGGTGCGCCGCATTCGAACCATTGCCCTTGTGCACGAGACACTCTCGCGCGAACCTGGCGAGGACATTTCGTTTATCGAAATCGTTCGGCCATTGATGCGCCTCGTCGAGGAGGGTCTGCAGTCCCCAGACCGCCCAGTCAGTTTTTTCGTGCGCGGCGACGGCGGGCGCATGCCGGCGGCCGTCGCCACCCCGCTATCAGTTGTGATTCTCGAGTTGCTTCAGAACGCCGTCGATCACGCCTTCCCCGAGGGCAGCAAGGGCGGCGCGGTGGTGGTGTCGCTGAGTCACGACGACGAAGCGTTGTCGGTTCGTGTCGTCGATAACGGCACCGGGCTTAAAGATGACTTCGAGTTGAGCAAGGCCACTGGTCTCGGCCTGTCAATCGTGCGCACATTGGTGACAACCGAACTTGCCGGCACGATCGAAATGCGCCGCGCACTGCGCTGCGACGGTATCGAGGCAGAAATTGAAATGGCTGCCGACGGTCAGGGAACCGTTGTCGATCTAAGGGTGCCGATTTCTAGAGAGTGAAGTTGCAATGCCCAATCGCTGGTAAAAAACTAGATCGCGTTGCGCGAGGCTCGTCTTGTGGCAGCCATCTGGCGTCTAATGTCGCGTCGCTCTTCTTCAGATGTTCCGCCCCAAATGCCGCAATCTTGGTTGGTCTCAATTGCAAACTCTAGGCACTCGCGCTTCACGCCACATTCGCTGCAAACGGTCTTGGCCCGCGATATTTGCTGAAGTGCTTGGCCGGTGCTGCCAATCGGAAAGAACAACTCCGGGTCCGTATCTTTGCAGAGTGCAATTTTTCGCCAAGAATAATCGGCGGATCCGAGCGCGAGGCTGGTAGCGAGAATTGACACGTGTGATCTCCTGCTCAGTTGATAGGAACTGTGTCACGATAGACACGAGCAACCACGGTTTCAATAGCAAGATGAAAGATTTTTAATATTTTTTGGCGGTACTCTGAGGTTGTGTCTTTGGGGGGCGTGCAGATAATGGCGCATCGCGGCGCGAGCAAGGTCGAGCGCGAAAACACATTGTTGGCATTTACTCGCGCGGTTCAGATGGGGGCGCACTGCGCCGAACTAGATGTGCGAATCTGCAAGTCCGGCGAATTAGTTGTGCACCACAACGCGGTGTTAGGCGATGGCAGGGCGATAAAGGACTTATCGCGTGCCGAACTGCCCGAATACATTCCAACACTGAGCGAGGCTCTCGATTCCTGCGCGCCGATGAATGTCAACATCGAAATTAAGAATGACGAAGCGGAGCCAGACTTTGATCCGACCGACAAGGTCGCCGGGTTGGTCGTGCAGTTGCTTCGTGGACGCGGCGATCCACAGCAGTGGTTGATCTCGGCGTTCCGACGCGAGACGGTAGACCGTGTGCACCAGTTGTGGCCACAATTGTCAACGGCCTGGCTAACAGTGATCGTGACAGAAACTGAGGCGGCGCAACTGGCGGCGTCGCTGGTCGCCTCGGGCCACATCGCGCTGCACCCTTTTGTAAAAACATTGACCCGTTCGGTTGTCGAGAAAATGCATGCGAGCGGCCTTGCAGTCAACACGTGGACATGCGACGATCCGATTCGAATGCGCGAACTGATTGAGTGGGGAATCGACGGCATCTGTACCAACGTGCCCGACTTGGCGCTCGAAGTGCTTGATAATAGTAAGAACTAAGCCTCGGTAAATGATGGCCGTACGAGGCGCAGCGCGTTGGGGCAGTGTTTGATCTCGAGGTTTGTCGTTTCTCCTAGGTAGTCGCCATCGAGTTGATACGGGAATGGGGCGGGAAAGTTGATCGTGATCCTCTCGGCGTCGGTGTGCACATCGACGCTTTGTGACGACTTGACACCGCTCTTTTTAATTGCGCGATACAACGTTTTGAGAATTAGCGAAGCCGTCATCTTGCGAAAGGTGACAACCACTAGCTTCTTCTCGAGCGCGGCGGCGGCTGACAAGTTGATCGCCCGCTTGCCAACAAAGGTGTAGGGGTTGGTGTTTAGCACTACGGTAAAAAACCCATTTGGAATGTGGCGGCCGTCGATGTCGACGGTGAAGTGGGGAAACTTACGGTTATATGAGACGAACCACGCCTGCAGTGCCGCGTAAGCAAACAGCGGCTGACCGACGAAGCGTTTGAAGGAGGCGCGGCGCTCTACTTGGGCCACAACCGCGGCGTCGTAGCCGATGCCGGCGTGGAAGCAGAAGTAACGACCATTGGCCTGACCGAGGCTAATGCTCTCGATCTCGTTCTTCTCGAGTGCGGTGACAATCTGGGTCAGCGCGACCATCGGGTCGTTCGACATTCCCAGGCTGCGCACGAACACATTCGTCGAGCCGCCGGGAAGCATCGCCATCGCGGTTTTACTGCCAGCTAGACCAGTGGCCACTTCATTTAGGGTGCCGTCGCCGCCAAATGCCACTACGGCATCCATCCCGCGCAATGCCGCGTCTTGAGCAAAGCGAGTGGCATGGCCGCGTTCGTTTGTCTCGACGACTTGAACATCGTGGTGGCGCGCCAAATGTTGGTGTACCTGCACCGTGTTACGGGGCGTTACCGAGGAGGCAAAGGAGTTGACGATCAGCAGGATCTGCAAGACCAACTATTTTACCACTGGGACGACTGGCCGAGTCACGGTAACCACCGTCACAGACGTCATTTCCAGTGGTCCAGGGTTGGGTAAGAGGCAAACACGTCGGTAACAATAGAAGGCATGAATATTGTCGTCTGCGTAAAGCAAATCCCTGATCCTGCAACACCAGGTGCTCTCGATGGTGCGACCAACGCCTTGAAGCGCGACGGCAAACTCATTTTGGATGAGTCCGACGGCTACGGCGTCGAGATGGCACTGCAACTTGTCACGACCGCAGGTGCCGGCGAAGTAAGTGTTGTCTCAATGGCGCCGAATGGCGAAGTGTCGGGCATGCGTACCGCGCTAGCGATGGGCGCAGTTAAGGGAATCTTGGTTTCAGACCCGGCGCTTGCAGGTTCTGATGCGTTGACTACCGCGCGCGTACTTGCGGCGGCGATTAAAAGACTTGGTGGCGCTGACCTAATCATCGCCGGAACTGAATCATCCGACGGCTACACGGGCACGGTGCCAGAGCAGATGGCGGAAGTGCTCGGTCTGCCAAGCATTACGTTCGCCAAGAAGGTGCGTATTGAAGGAACGACGCTCAAGGTTGATCGTCAGAGTGAAAATGGCTATGACGAAGTTGAGTGCCCATTGCCGGCGGTAATTAGCGTGACAGCTGGCGTAGTCGAGCCGCGTTATCCGAGTTTTAAGGGCATCATGGCCGCAAAGTCCAAGCCAATCGAGACTGTGACCGCGAGCGATCTTGGCATAACGCCAGTTGGTTGGGCCGGCGCAAATCAAAAAATTGTTGCGGTCGTTCAAGCCGAGGCCCGCCAGGCCGGCCAGATTTTCGAAGACGACGGCGAAGCATACGCCAAGATCGTGTCATTTCTTGAAAACTTGAAAGTGATCTGAGGAGACAAAGTCATGACCATCAATAGCGTTTGGGTTTTCGCGCAAGCTACTGGCAGCGCACCAACAACCGGAACACTCGAGTTGCTGACCAAGGCCCGCTCGCTCAGCCCCAACGTGACGGCATTCGTCGGCGGCGACGCTTCGGCAATCGCCGGCGCGCTCGGCGAGTTCGGCGCAACGAAGGTTTACGTAACCGGCGACTTGGATGGCAACTTGCCGGGTGTGGCCGTAAGCGCCGCGATGAAGAAGATCATCGAGGGCGGCGACTCGCCCACAGTGATTTTGTTTCCGCAAAACTATGAAGGTCGCGACGCCATGGCGCGCTTATCGGTCAAGATCAATCGCACGGTGCTCACCAACAACATCGATATTGCCGACAGCGGTGACGGCGTTGTCGTAACAACTCCAATCTTTGGCGGTAACTCGCTGGTCAATACTGCATTCGTCGGTGACGGCCCATTCTTGGCAGCATTTCGCCCCAAGAGTTTCGTTGCCGAAACCGCTGGCGGTGCAGCCGCGCCAATAGTCCCAGCGCCCGTTGGCGATCTTGGCGCAACCGGCACGGCCAGGGTTTTATCGGTGCACCTTGAAGAGAGCAGCGGGCCAAAACTTGACGAGGCCAACATCGTCGTCTCGGGTGGTCGCGGTCTTGGCGAAGCAGCCAACTACAAACTGATCGAAGAGCTCGCCAAGTTGTTGAAGGGCGCGCCTGGCGCATCTCGCGCGATTGTCGATGCCGGCTGGGTTCCGTACAGCTATCAGGTCGGTCAAACGGGAAAGGTGGTGAAGCCCGAGGTATACATCGCCGCCGGCATTTCGGGCGCCACGCAACACATGGTCGGCATGAAGGGTTCAAAGAACATCATCGCTATCAACAAAGACAAAGAGGCGCCAATTTTCGGCGTCGCCGATTTGGGCATTGTTGGCGACGTTCACAAAGTGCTCCCAAAACTAATCGAGGCGCTCAAGGCGCGCGGTTAACGCGCGACTAGTTATACGGCGTCGTGGGCGTTGATCGCCCAGGACGTATTAGTTTTCGCGTTGTGCGCAACAAGTTGTAGTTGCCACCCAGACGCTGGCTCGTAGTCCCACCACGACCACGACCACTGTGCGGCGATGATTCCTGCCTGATCGGCGGTGAGCGGCCACGAGCGCAGGGCGTCGCCGAGCGCGGAGAGCATCCACCAAGCACCGAATCTTCCGGTGGCGGCGCCGCGGCGCCGACCGTGCGCTCCGCCGCTGGCACCGGCCCAAGCCAACCACCGTAGAGCGTCTTGGCTCGAAAGTGCGCGCAAGTTGAAGCTCTTGGTTTTCAGGTCAACGAGTGCGCCGAGAGCATTTGCTATTTTACCGCTGGCGAGCGCAGCGGTGCATCGGCCATTTGATTGCGCCGTCCAGGCCTCGACTAGTTGGTGCGCGGCCCGCTCGACGAATTCGTTATCAATTCGTGACGCGGTTACCGCGTCGCCGTCTGGAATGTCGCAGTTCATGGCGACAGACTTGTGTGGCAACGTCGGCGCGGCAAACATGGCTTCGTTGTCCGCGTAAACGGCGAGTTGATATTGCGGCTCCCAACTCGAGCACTGCAATGGGATCTCAAGTGTGGGGAACAGGTCGCTTGCAGTCGCTATCGAGTTGCCGCGCAGCGCGCATTCGTAAGCAACGTACGTGGATTGTGGTTCGTGCGGCAGAAACTCTGCCAATTGATCCCAGGTGTGATGCTGGGCAATCACTTCAGTCAGAGGGCCGAGGGTGAACCTGCTGGCCTCTTGACGCAGAACCTGCGTGGCGATCTCGGCTGGCGCGTGCAATGCGAGTCGGTATTCGGCAAGCGTCGCGGCGGGCCAAAGTTGTCGTCCGGTTTGCACGGCCTGTCTGGCTGCGGCGCGAATTTCGAGCAGGTGTGTCCAATCTCGGCTGGCACACGTGGCATCGATCAAGCGCACCAATCCGTCGAGGTCTGCCCTCGTTACAAGGTCGTCTAAGTGTTTCGACATCGAGGTGTCAAACGAGTGGCCACGGGTACCTCGAACGGCTGCGATCGACGGGGAATGCGCCGCCGCCGACGAGCCACTGCGCCCGTTCTTGCAACGCGGTGATCTCGTCGTCGGCCAGCAGCGTGGCCACTTCGAGCGGCACAGTTTTGGCCAAATTCGCGCACGCCGTGGCAAGCGACGGTGGTAATTCTTCGCCGCCGAACTCCCAAATTACCGTGCGCAGTTTGAAATTGGTCGAGAAACAAACGCCGTGATCAATGCCCCAGACCTGGTGAGTCTTGTCAATCAGGCAGTGACCGGCCTTGCGGTCGGTGTTGTTGGCGACTATGTCGAAGGCGCACATATCTCTGAATGCGTCGTGTAGTTCGGGGTGTTGTTCGAACAAATTGAAATAGTGGGCCTCGACATCGGCGTCGATAAAAAACTGCACTGATCCTTCGCCGGCTGGGCCGTCGCGCAGCACCGTCGGGGGCACGATGCCTAGGCCCATGGCCTCAGACAAGCGATACGCGGCGACTTCGCGGCGGTGCAACCCTGGCTCGAAATCCCATAACGGTCGCTCTCCGCGCAATGGTTTGTAAATGGCACGCGTCGACCGCTCGCCGAGTGTAACGGTCACCAGATATGTCGCGTTACTGCTGTACGGCATGCGCTGTACAACATCTATCTCGCCATTTGCCAGGAGCGAAAGAGCGTCGCCCTCGAAGATCAGTTCATTCGGGGGCACATGTGTCCGTCAACATTTATCGGGCGTGCGCAGAAAACGCAGAGCGGGCGCCCCGAAGCCACCACATCGTCGGCATGCTCACAAAATGCGGCGGCCTGACCTCGAGTAATAAACGCGCGCACGCGACCGGGTTCGAAATCTGGATCGGGTTCGCCATTCTCGTTGGTTGGTAAGATCTCATCGAGTTGCAGTACGACGCGGTCGTTGCGTTGGTCGTAGGCGAGCCCAACGGTGCCGAGCACGAACTCAACTTCGATCGGCGCGACCAGCTGCATCGTATTGTCAAGTGGGCGGTCGTAAGCGTCTGGGGCATCCTCTAAAAGTTGGCGCAAATACTGAGAGATCGCGGTGACCTGCTGCTTCTCGCATTTCAACGTCACGCGGCCGGTATCGCCGCGCACTTGAATTAGAAACACGCGCTGACCGGGCTCTCCGATGGTGCCGGCGGTGAATGCTGTGGCGCCGTCGAACTCGAAGGAGCTGCTCATGCCATGCCGAGTCATGACCGTCGAAGGTCGCCGAGCGATCCGCCAGTTGAGTTAACAGTCAGCACCACTGGGCCAAACGCCGAGTACGAGATCGCGCTCACCGAGCATGTGCTAATCACGATGCGCTGAAACAAGTCGAGGTGCGTGCCCATCGCGTGGGCGACGGCGGCCTTAATTGGGTCGGCGTGGCTGACGCAGACAACGACTTGGCCAGGGTGCTTGGCGCGAATGCTATCTAGGGCGCCGACCATGCGCGACTGCATCTCTGTAAAACTCTCTCCGTTAGGAAATCGAAATGTGCTCGGGGCGCGCTGCACGGTAGTCCACTCTGGTTTTTTCATCAACGACGAAAGTTGCGCGCCGGTCCAATCGCCGAAGTCGCATTCGATCAGACCTTTGTGGATCAGCACTTTTTGTTTGAAGGCCGCGCCGATCGGGGCTGCGGTCTCGCGGGCGCGTTCAAGCGGCGAGGCGTAGATCGCCGCGACCTTCGAGATCTCGCGAAGGCGCTTGGCCACATTGATGGCCTCGGCCACACCCTTTTCTGCCAGGTGCAGCCCCGCCGCGCGGCCAGGCAACAACTTTCCAGTGGTCGGAGTCATGCCGTGGCGCACTAATAGGACCAGCGTGCTGCCGTGTTTTGGGTCCGCGGATTTTTTTGCCATAACCAACCATCCAACTTACCCCCACAGGGCGTATCGTCGCCCCAGTGAGCGACCTACAAAAACTCGGGCGTGAGATCACTTCGTGCACGAAATGCAGCCGGCTTAACAACTGGTGCACACAGGTTGCCCTAGAAAAGAAGGCCGCCTATCGCGACGAGGATTATTGGGGCAAACCGGTCTCGG
Organism: Acidimicrobiales bacterium; assembly: GCA_043744575.1. Lineage (GTDB taxonomy): Bacteria > Actinomycetota > Acidimicrobiia > Acidimicrobiales > Ilumatobacteraceae > UBA3006. Next base: position 10,516 of record JAYTUM010000004.1, read on the forward strand.
GCTTTGGCGACGAAAGAGCGCAGATCGTCGTGGTCGGTCTTGCCCCCGGTGCGCACGGCGCGAATCGTACTGGCCGCGTGTTCACGGGCGACCGCAGCGGCGATTGGTTGTTTCGCGCGATGCACCGTGCCGGCCTCGCCAATCAGCCCGAATCGGTGCGCCGCGGCGATGGTCTGAAATTAGAAAACGCTTGGGTCACAGTCGCTGTCAGGTGTGCGCCGCCGCTCAATAAGCCGACTACTGCTGAGCGCAAGAAGTGCGCCCCGTTCTTGCGTCGCGAACTTGAAATGCTTTCGCGTGCCCAGGTGATCGTCTGCCTGGGCGGCATCGCCTACCAGGCGATGTGCAGTGATCTAGGCGTATCGCCTAGACCCAAGTTTGGTCACGGCGTGCAGGTGGCGGCGGGTGAGTACACGGTGTTGTGCAGTTATCACCCCAGCCAGCAGAACACATTCACCAAAAGACTGACGGAGCCAATGCTCGACAAAATATTCACCGACGCCGTCGCGCTTACGAAATAGCTCGCGCTAGTGCGCAGCCGGCATCGTACCGTCGGTTTTTTTCTTCGGCGCGGGCACTCCGACGCTGACTGATTTGTCTGCGGTCACTGGCCACCGGCGGCGCGACACGATACTCAGCAATTTGAGCAGCTTCATTGCGGTCGCGTCGGTCTCTGCGGGGCGGGCAATCACGCTGCCATCCTTGATCATCCTATCCATCACCTCTTGGCCTAGTTCTGTACGCACTACGCACAAAGTCCAGTCGTTGTCTTCCCCGATTCCGCCAGTCGAGATGTCGGCGTGCTCGGCCGCAAAGTCGGGGCACATCTTGCATCCCTCTCGCGTCCACTGATGACATTCTTTCAAATCGATCTCGTGGTACGAGCCGTCCTTCATCCAAATCTGGAAACAGCCCTTGATGTTCATCTTGACCATCTCTTCTTTCTTTAGGCCGTACTTGGCCAAGAAGAGCTCCTCGAAGATGGCGTCATCAAAAGTTTTCGAGCACAGCAGACCGATGTTAAATAAGAATGGTTTTGCAATCTTGCCGACCTTGCGCTTCCACATGATCGGCAACGCCGATGATTGGCAACTCATGCCCACGAGCGCGATGCGGTTGTGTCCTTCGTCTTGGGCCTGTTTGAGCGCCAGCGTGTTAGCCGAATATGTGTAGCGGCTGCCCGAACTCGCCAAGACCTCGGCGGGGTTGTGGGCTACGCCAGGCAGTGCCTTCCACGTAGAGCCGTCGCCCTCCAAGAAACTCGTCAGCGCCGCGTCGATGTAGTCGTTGTTCATCAGCCAAATCAACATCGCCCCGACGAATCCGCCGTCTTGTCCCTTTTCGTGGGTCTCCTTGTCGGCGGCACGAACCATCAGAAGTTGCCGATACTGGCCGTACATTTCGTCGTCTTTGCGGGTGCGACCGAAAAGTTGCATGTCGGCCTCGGGCTCCCAGGTGCGAAAACGCGGGCAGGCGCGCGTGCAACTTGTGCATCCCTTTTCGCCGTGGGTGCAGTTGCCGACGCCGAGCTCTTCTTCAAGGTGAAACGGCTTGTATTGGCCCTCTTCGTGCTTGTAACCGATGACCTCGTGCGGGCACGAGATCACGCACGCCGCGCAACCTGTGCACAGGCCCGTGGTGATGACCTCTTCGTAGAGTTCTTTCCACTGATTCGTCCAGCGTTCTGTAGGTGCTG
>JAYTUM010000005.1:0-3111 GCA_043744575.1 Acidimicrobiales bacterium
CGAAACGATTGCCGCGCGCCACCTTGGCATGGAGGTGTTGGCACTCTCGCTGGCGACGAACCTCGCTGCAGGTATTAACCCCGAGCCGCTGTCCGGCGAGGAGGTAATTCGCGTGGGCAAGGCGGCCGCAGGCAGGGTTGGCGCCCTATTACGCGACATTCTTGGCGTAATTGATTCTGCGAAATGAATTGCCGCAAAATTCAGAACTAAGGTTGAGCTATGACGACGACTCAAATACACATTGACTGGCCCGCACTGCGGTCGGAGGCGAAGGGTGCGCAGGCCCACGCCTATGTTCCGTATTCGAAGTTTCGCGTTGGCGCGGCCGCTCTGATCGATGACGGGCGCATCGTCAGCGGATGCAATGTCGAGAATGCCTCGTACGGCTTGACGCTGTGCGCGGAGTGCGCCGTGCTTGGCGCATTGCACATGGGCGGCGGCGGGCGCATCGTAGCAATTTGCTGCGTTGGCAATGACCAGCCCGTAACTCCCTGCGGGCGCTGTCGCCAGCTTTTGTGGGAACACGGTGGCGCAGAGTTGCTGGTCGAAGTTGAGGGCCAGCCACGTCGGCTGCAAGAACTGATTCCGTTCGCGTTTCCAGAACACTCGGTGTTTGAAAACCCGACGTACTCGAAAAAAGCTTGACGGCGGTGTCAACATTGTCGTCAGATCAGGTCAGGTCGTTTGACGACAATGGATTTCTAGTTCTGCCGGGCTTCGTTAGTTCCGATAGCTGCCTCATGCTGCGCCAGCGCGCCCTCGAACTTGCCGAACAGTATGTGCCGTCGCCAGAACAAGCGACGATTTTTACCGCCGACGCCAACGCGCAACACGCCGCAGACGAATACTTTCTCGCGAGCGGCGACAAGATCCGATGTTTCTTCGAAAAAGACGCGTTTGACCAAGACGGCAAACTGCGGGACGCCGCCCACCTGTGCCTCAACAAACTTGGGCACGCCATGCATGACCTCGACTCCGTGTTTGATCGCTTCAGTCGCACCTCAGAAATGGCCGCGGTCGCGTCCGATATTGGCATCGAGTCACCATTGCTGTTGCAATCGATGTACATCTTCAAGCAACCGCGCATCGGCGGCGAGGTGAACTGCCACATCGACCACACGTTTTTGTGGACAGAGCCGCAAAGCGTGATCGGTTTCTGGGTCGCCATTGATGATGCGACAACCGAAAACGGTTGCATGTGGGCACTTCCAGGCGGCCACCGCATCCCCGTCAAGTCGCGATCGCGCGTAAACGAATCGCGTACAGCAACGATCACCGAAGTATTCGACGAGGCCCCATACCCCACCGAGGGGCTCGTGCCGCTTGAAGCTGCCCGCGGAACGATGGTGCTATTAAACGGCTCGCTGCCACATCGGTCTGGGCCAAACCTAAGCGACAAACCGCGCCACGCCTACACTGTGCACACAATTGATGGCAAGGCAAATTACCCCGCCGATAATTGGTTGCAGCGAAACTCACTGCCAATGCGCGGCTTCTCGGGTTAGGTAGCCCCGGTCACTAGCCCTGGTCACTAGCTCCAGCAATTATCGCCGCGCTCGCCGACGCGCCAATACGGCTTGCTCCGGCATCGATCATCCGCATTGCATCGGTGTATGTGCGAATGCCGCCACTGGCCTTGACGCCAATTTCAGAGCCCACGGTTTGGCGCATTAGTGCGACAGCTTCTGGCGTCGCGCCGCCAGATTTGTGAAACCCGGTAGAAGTTTTGACGAACTGGGCTCCGGCATCGACGGCCGTCTGACAACTGCGAATAATTTCATCGTTCGTTAACGCGGCCGATTCGATAATCACCTTTAATATCAAATGAGTTGGCAGCACCGCGCGAACTGCGGCGACATCGTTACCAACGCTGGCCCAATCAGCAGCCTTGACATTGGCGAGGTTGATCACCATGTCAATCTCATCGGCTCCGTTCTCAAACGCCTGTTGGGCCTCGGCGGCCTTTACGAAAATGTGATGGGCGCCGGACGGAAACCCGACGACGCTGGCAACCGCGATCTCCAAATCCAAAGAGATATCCGTGAGCGGCAGCATCGACGGCGAGACGCAGATTGCCGCCACACCCAATTGGTTGGCCTCGGCGCACAGCCTCTTGACATCGTCTCGCGTTGCCTCGGGTGCGAGCAATGTGTGATCAATGTACTTAGCGAGTTCTGCAGGGGTCATTCCGTTTGCCTGGCGCCACTCTAGACGACTGGGTCGCGACGCCGTAAGACGGGCTACCGTTAATTGTCGTAATGGCAACACTCCGTTTCAGTTTCGGCACCATGGGCTCGGGTAAAAGCACACTCGCGCTACAGATTCACCACAACATGTCGTCGCGCGGTGTGCCCGGATTGCTTCTGACCAAACTTGATCGCGACGGTTCGCAGGTAACAAGCAGGCTCGGCGTTTCCGCCCCCGCCATCGAAATGAAACCAGGTCTAAACTTGTTCGAGTTGACGAAGGCGAACTTGCCTCTGCAATTCATCGTTTGCGACGAGGCCCAGTTCTGCACCGTCGAGCAATGCGACCAATTGGCTCAGGTCGTTGACGAACTCAATATCGACGTCTTTGCCTTTGGGCTCATCACTGACTTCAAGGGATTGCTGTTTGAAGGCACCAAGCGGATGCTGGAGATCGCGGATCAGCGCATCGAGATGCAAGTTGAGGCTCGCTGCTGGTGCGGTCAACGTGCCACCAATAACGCTCGACTAGTTAACGGTGACGTCGTGTATGAAGGCGAGACGGTTGTCGTCGGTGACACCGATAAGACTATGAACGAGCCGTTATTTGGTGACGAGATTCGCTACGAGTTGCTCTGCCGACGCCACTACCAATGTGGGCAACTCGGCAACTAATCGTGCGACTCGCTAGTCGCCCTTAGAGCCATCGAGATAATCGTTTAACGATGACGGCGCTGGTACGAAAGTGCCTCGAATATCACAAAAACACCGATCAATCCGATCGCGTTGCCGATGAGATCAGAAGCCTGACGCGATCTCAACTCGGTGAACCACGGCTGGGAGATTTCCACGAATACCGACCACACACCGAGACCTACCATTGCCCACCACCGCAGCGAGCGCGAAGCACAGGCGAAAAAAACGA
>JAYTUM010000006.1:0-3095 GCA_043744575.1 Acidimicrobiales bacterium
GTGAAGGACTACTCGTCAGGAATGACAGTGCGCCTAGGATTCTCGATAGCCGCGCACGTCGAACCAGAGATTCTGCTAATCGACGAAATTCTCAGCGTCGGCGACCAAGCGTTTCAACGCAAAAGCAGCGAAAAGATCGAACAATTTCGTCGCGAGGGACGAACGATTGTCGTCGTCAGCCACAGTTTGGGGTCGGTGCAGCAACTTTGCCAAGAAGTGCTTTGGCTCGAGAAGGGCGTGCTCAAACAGCGCGGTCCGGCAGCCGAAGTCATCGCCGCTTACACGGGCGGCACCTATACCGAGCACGCCGCAAAGGACGCCGACTTTCGTGAGCGCTGGGGTACGGCCGAGGCCCACTTCAACTTAATCGAATTGCGCGGACAAAATTCTCAAGCCACCGAGCGTATCGACACCAACGCTGCGGTCTTGATCCACTCCCAGTTAACGCCGCAGTCGCGACTCATTGCACCGATCATCAAGGCAACCATCTCGAAACTGGATGGCGCCATAGTCTGGTCGAGCACATCGCAGCGTCTGCAATCTCCACTGCGCGGTGTCGCCGATCCACTTGTCGTCGAGATCGACATTCCCTCGTTGCCTCTGCTCGAGGGCACTTACTTTTTGTCGATGGCGATCACTGACGCCACGGGCACAACCGAATACGATCACTGCCAAAACTGGGTGCGCTTCGATGTGCACCAGGCAGACCTGTTCGAAGAGGGCGTCGTGGCGATACCCGCTACTTGGCGCGTACAACGTTAGGCGCCAAGCCTAATTTATAGTTCTTCGGCAATGCGGCGCGATAGTTTACCGAAGAGAAACCAGCCGCCGACGAACGAGGCAACCGAAGCGACGCCAAGGTAGGCGATGTTCCCCCACTCCGGCGGACGGCCCGAGTAAAGCATGTAGCGAAATGACTTGATGAACACGGCCATTGGGTTCCAGTGCAAAATAAATTCGATGTATGGATGAACCTTGCCGTCCAGTCGATCCGGAGTGTAAATGATTGGGGTGGCGAAGAACATCACTTGGATCACGATCGTCCATAGATAACGCAGATCTCTAAAAAATACGGCGCTGGCAGCCAGCGCGAGCGCGAACCCAGACGCATAAATGGCGAGTAATAACATCATCAAAAACGCGACGGGGATCCAAGCGATAATTGGGCTGCCTGCGATTAGCAACGCAATACACAGCAGCGACATCTCGATGCAAAACTGCACAAATGCAAAAATGACCTGAGCGAAAACGAGAGTCTCCCAAGCAAAGGCCACCTTGCGTACGAGACCGGCGTTGCCCAATAGTGCGCCCATTCCGAGGTTGGTGACGAGCGAGAAAAACCCCCACGGCAAGATGCCGCTAAGCAAGTACAGCGCATAAACCTGAATGCCCGAAGGATGACCGGTCGGCGCCGTGGCACCGAACACGACACCGAACACAAACCAATAGATGAGCATGTTCGACAGCGGATTGAGCATTGACCACGCCCAACCTAGAAACGACTTGCGGTAGCGCGAGCGCAACTCGCGCAACGTGAGGTTCCACAAAAGATTTTGCGAACGACGGAGGTCTGCTATTTGGTGCACGCTAGGCATCAACACTAGCGAGCACCACCTGTGGGCGAGGGGGGACTTGAACCCCCACGTCCTTACGAACACTGGCACCTGAAGCCAGCGCGTCTGCCATTTCGCCACTCGCCCGAATGGATGCTTCACGCTAGCAATTTATATACGGCTACCCACCTACAGCGAGATATCTGCTTGGGTATTAACGGCTCGGGTATCGTATTGGTGATGTCGGCCGCAGAATGGGAATCCCGAGAACTGGAGTCCGCCTCGCGCGAACGACTCCTAGTGGAGATCGGCACTTTACAACAAGCCCTTGCGAAGGCCGACCAAAGTGCCGGCATCGACAAACTACAACAACAAATCGGCGATCTCAAAAAAGAAAATGGCGAGCTTCAACAGCAAGCAATCAAACTTCAAGAGAGAGCCGGCAAACTCCAAGAAGGCATGATGGCAGCTAAGGATTTTGCAATGGGTGCTGCCGCGCGAGCTGGAGAAGCCCAAGCTCAAGTGAGCGCGCAGGCGAGTCAGCTGAGTGCAGCGCAGGCCCGGGTGGTGTTTCTCTCAAGGCACATCAATCGGATGCGCAACTCAACGACATGGGAGCTCGGACGAATCATGATGCTGCCAATACGCGTTATCAAAAAAATTACAGGAAAGACCGCCTAGCAAGTTTGCCAATGCCGAAATTCAGTATTGTCACTCCGGTTTACAATCCACCCGTGGCGGCGCTTAAGGCCTGCATTGCCTCGATGCAGAGCCAAACATTTAGAGATTGGGAGTGGTGCATCGTCGACGACAAGTCGAGCGCCCCTCACGTTCGTAAACTTTTAGATAGGGCGCAAAGTAAAGACGCGCGCATTCGTGTTTCGTATCGTGAACAAAACGGCGGCATCGTGGCGGCATCGCAGGACGCCCTCGACCTGGCGACAGGTGAATTCATTGGGCTGCTTGATCACGACGACGCACTCCACGCCACAGCTTTGCGCAAAGTTGCGGCGCGACTCGATGCCGATGCGACGATCGACTACCTATACACCGATGAAGATAAACTCGACGAAAACGGTCTGCATTACGATGTGTTTCGCAAGCCCGGCTGGGACAAGGAGCGTTTGCGCGGCCAAAATTATTGCTGCCACTTCTCGGTCTTTCGCGCAACACTTCTCGACAGGGTCGGGGGGTTTCGCCATGGGTTCGAAGGCTCGCAGGATTACGACATTATTCTGCGTGCCACCGAAAAAGCCAGAACCATCGCTCACATCCCCGAAGTTCTCTATCACTGGCGTTGCGTTCCGGGTTCGGCAGCCGCCGCCACCGACGCCAAGCCGTACGCCTACGAATCTGGTCGCAAGGCGTTACAGGAGCACTTTGCTCGGTGTGGCATTGACGCAACTGTTGAGATGAGCCTGCCAGGGCACTATCAACATCGACTCAACAATCTTAAAGAGTCGCCCCTCGTCAGCATCGTTATACCAACCCGCGGCGACCGCAAACGCGTTTGGGGAATGTCGACATGCTTGGTCGTCAACG
>JAYTUM010000007.1:0-3090 GCA_043744575.1 Acidimicrobiales bacterium
TTTGCGCACGATTTGTTCGACATGTACAAGGCCTACGCTGTGAAGCAGGGTTGGGCGTTCGAGGTATTGTCCCTCGACAATTCGACAATGGGCGGCATCAATCAGGCGGTCGTCTCGATCAAGGGCGAATCGGCGTGGACGAGAATGCGTTTTGAGGGCGGCCCGCACAGGGTGCAACGAGTGCCCGTAACCGAGAACCAGGGTCGTATCCATACTTCCTCGGCAACGGTGATGGTTTTGCCGGAAGCAGAAGAAGTAGACCTACATATCGACGAAAAGGATTTGCAAATTGATGTCTATCGCGCCAGCGGCCCAGGCGGCCAGGGCGTTAACACAACCGACTCGGCGGTGCGCATCACACATAGACCGAGCGGCGTGGTCGTCGCGATGCAGGACGAACGCAGCCAATTGCAAAACCGGGCGCGAGCGATGGTCGTGTTGCGCTCGCGGCTGCTCAAGCTGCGCGAGGAAGAGGCGGCGGAGAAGGCATCGGCAGAGCGCAAGGCCCAGGTCGGTAAGGGCGGTCGCGGCGAAAAGATCCGCACCTATAACTTCAAAGAGAATCGCATCACGGATCACCGCATCGGGTTTACGTTGTATCAGTTGCAGGATGTGCTGTTGGGCAACCTCGACGGCGTCATCGATGCGCTAACGCAACAGTTTCAAATTGAGCAGTTGGCGGGCGCCAACAACGACTGAGCGCTGGCTATGTCACAACAAGCTGCTTATTCATGGCGCAAAATGCTTGCGCATGTCACCGAACAACTTGGTGACTCGAATGAAGCAAGGTGGATCTGCGAACATGTTAGCGGTTGCGACCGGGAAGAGTTCATCGCCGAGTTGAACAACGGCGTCACGGTGACGATGGCAAGCAACGTGCACAAGATGGTGGCGCGCCGAATGGATGGCGAGCCGTTGCAATACGTGATGCGCCGTTGGGCGTTTCGGCACCTCGATGTAATGGTTGACAAACGCGTTCTGATACCGCGACCCGAGACCGAGCAGGTCGTAGAATTTGCGCTCGAGTTGGCGCGTGAGATGCAAACGAGATTGTCTCGACAGCTGCAGATCGTCGACATGGGCACGGGCAGCGGCGTGATCGGGCTGGCGATTGTGAGCGAACTAACCCTTGGGGCTGCCGATGTGTTGTTGACCGACGCTTCGAGCGAAGCTCTCGATGTGGCGCGTGCCAACTTAGTCGGCATTGGCCGGGCGGCGACCCAGGTGCGCATTGCGCACGGCAGTTGGTACGAAGCGTTGCCGTTGTCGCTGCATAACAAAGTAGATCTGCTTGTTAGCAACCCGCCATACATTGCCGAACACGATGACGAAGTTGCCGCCGACGTACGTAAGTACGAGCCGCACATCGCGCTCTATTCGGGCAGCGATGGGTTGGCGGCACTTAGAATAATCATCGGCGGCGCTGGTGAGTGGTTAGCGAGCGGTGGGTGGCTCGTGTGCGAGATCGGTTATTGCCAGGGCGAGGCGGTGCGCGAATTACTTAATGCTGCGGGCCTTGTCAAAGTGCAGATCTGCAACGATCTGGCCGGCAGGCCACGGATCGCGGCTGGCCGCGCAAATTAACAGTGCAGCGCGCCGTCGCTGGTGAGCGTCGCAAGTGTGCCGACCCACTCTCCGAGAGTCATCGCCGCTGCCAAATCTCTTTCGCTTGACGTGGCCCAGGCGCGTCGCCCGTCGGCGAGCAACACCGCGGCGTTAACGATTTCGGGTACGCCTTCGCGGTCGTGCATCACGCTGTAAGCCTCAATGCTTACTGGCCCAACTGCCTGCGCGGCCTCCGCGACTGCGCGCCGCGGTAGCGAGTCAACTATCTTTTGCGGCGAGCCGTGGCGAAAGCCGTTGGCCGGTGGAGTCATCGCGTAGATGCCGAAGGAATGCTTGGTGGCGTAGCCGCCATTGGCCCACACGAGCGCCGTTTGTTGTGGCGCGGCGCGCAGGTCGCGCATCACGGTGCCAATCGCGTGCATCACATAGTTGTTCCACGGACCGCCATTGAAACTTAGGCCTCCAGTGCGCGTGAGTTGGCTGTTGATCGACAGGCCAAGCGAGGCTGCGCCGAGTTGCACGGCTGACGGGAAGCACGAGTACAGGTCGATGATGTCAATTTCGCCAATGGTCTTGTTGGCCAGGTGCAACGCCATCTCGCCGCCGAGTCGCACGGCGGGTGTTTCGGCGAATGTGTCGCGGTGCGAGACGAAGTTATGTTCGTGACAGTCGGTGCCTGAGTGCAAGAACACCCACTTGTCTTTCGAGATTCCCAAAGTCTGTGCGCGCTCGACGGAGCAAATGATTAGCGCCGCGCCCATGTCGACGTCATTGTTCGAGTTCATCAACTTGGTATACGGGAAACCGATCACTCGGTTGGTCGGGCTTGGCGTCGTGATTTCGCTCGCCGAGTATTCCCTACGTATCCACGCAGTTGGATTTCTAGCAGCGACTTTGCTAAATCGCGACCACAATTCGCCAATATGCCGCTGATGCTCGTCGACACCGCGGCCGGAAGCCGCACGAATTGCGGTCTCGAACATCGGATAAATCTGAATCGGCATGCCGATCTTGCGATCGATCTCGATGGGGTGGTTCATCAACAGGTCCTCACCTATTAACTCGGGCACCGTGTCGCCCGGAGCACCAGCCGACCAAGAAAGATCGATGCCATTTCTGCGCGCGCGACTTCGCGAGCGGGTTGCTTCGCCGCCGACGAGTATGGCGATGTCCATCTCGCCGGCGGCGATCTGTCGAGCCGCGTGATTGACGAGAGATTGGGGCATATTTCCGCCGTGCGGCGTCAGGCCGAGGCGAAGCGACGAGATGCCGAGAAGTTGTGCCACGGCGAGCGCGGGGTTGGGGTGCTTCGTGGACAGCGAGCGCACCGCGAAGATCGCGTCGGTATCTGGCAATTCGCGCATGGCGGCGTCGCTGATCGCCGCCGTAACAGCGGCGGCCATCAACCCAATCGGGTCGAGCGCTGATGCGAAATTGTCGGTGAGTTGCAATACTTGACCCTGACCCACCAAGATCGGCGTGCGTGGGTCAAGAGTCATGGCACCTAACATTATGGTTCGCGTT
>JAYTUM010000008.1:0-3077 GCA_043744575.1 Acidimicrobiales bacterium
TGCGCTGATCTTGCTGGTCGGCAAGCGCCTGCCACTCAAGGGCAGCGAGCTCGGCGTCATTTCGATGCTGGCGAGCCTGACAATTGCTGGCGGCGCGGCCTACCAATGGATTCAGCGCGTCAACAGCGCGGGCGAGGAGGGCGTCGTTGAGCCAGTCGTGCGCACCTGGGCTTGGTGGCAAAGCGCTGGGCACACGTTTACTATTGGTCAGTCGATCGACGGCCTGGCGATCATCGTGCTCGTCGTCGTTGCTTTCATTTCGACTCTGGTGCAGATTTATTCGCTCGAATACCTGCGCGGCGATCGGCGCTACACGCACTTCTTCGCGGCGCTGACCCTGTTCTCTGCCGGCATGCTCGCAATGGTTATCGCCGAAGACATGCTGCTTCTGCTGCTCGGTTGGGAGATCATGGGTCTGTGTTCGTTCATGTTGATCGGTCACTGGTGGGAAGAAGAGGCCAATAGCCGAGCCGCGCTGAAGGCGTTCTTTACAGTGCGCACGGGCGACATTGGCCTGCTGGTCGGTATCAGCATTCTCTACTTCTCGGCCAACGAGTGGACAACGAAGAATCTCGGCGTATCTGGTTTCTCGATCCGTGGAATCTCGGCGTGGGCTCTCTCTGGCGAACCGAACAGCACTGTAATTCTGGTGATCGCGATTGCGCTGTTCGTCGCGGCGATCGGCAAGAGCGGCCAGTTTCCGTTACATACATGGCTGCCTGATGCGATGGCGGGCCCGACGCCAGTCAGTTCGCTGTTGCACTCATCAACCATGGTCGTGGCCGGAGTGTTTCTGGTGGCGCGTTTGTACCCAGTATTTTTTACCGGTTTCGACATCCTCGGATCTGGCGGCAACCTGATCACGATTATTGGCGGCGTCACGATCATAATCGCCGCGGCACTGGCGTTCGTGCAAGACGATATTAAGCGCGTGCTCGCGTACAGCACGGTCAGCCAGCTCGGTTACATGATGATGGGACTCGGAGCGGGGGCGTGGATGCCCTCGGTGTTTCACATTTTCACGCACGCGTTCTTCAAGGCCTGCCTGTTTCTTTGCGCGGGTTCGATTAGCCATAGCGCGTCGCACCACAGCTTTGACATGAAAAAAGACATGGGTGGCCTGCGTAAGTTCATGCCGATCACGTTTGTGACATGGATTATTTCTACGCTCGCACTTTCCGGCGTCTTCCCGTTCTCAGGATTTTTCTCGAAGGACGAGATCATCGACAACGTCGGCCACAACGGCTACGGCTTGTTCATGATCGTCGGTCTCGTCGGAGCGTTTATGACGGCCGCGTACATGACGCGCGCGACCTACCTGACTTTCTTCGGCGCGCCGCGCGGTGCCTCGGCGGGCCAAGTGGCCCACGACACGCATGATGCCCACGACACTCACACAAGTGGTGACAAGCACGGCTCGCCGCACGAGAGCAACCTCTTGATCACCGTCCCGTTGATGCTGCTGGCCGCACTCGCGCTTGGCTCCGGCCTGCTCAACGCCGCTCCGTTCGGCGAGAAGTGGGAGCGCATCAGCAAGTGGGTAGAGCCACACGCCAGCGCTTTCGCGCCAGAGTTGCAGCACGCCCCGTTCACTTGGGCGAAGGCGTCGATCTCGCTGGCGATCGTCTTCGCTGGCCTGCTCATCAGCTGGTTCGTGAGCACCGCGCTGTATACCCGCAAGGATCGCCGTTTGGTTGGTCTAACCCAGCGGGTGCCGGCGCTGCGTGTCGGCTACAACTTCTTGATCAACAAGTACTACCTCGACGCACTCTACGAAAACATAATCGTCAAGGCGATTGTCGGCCCGATCGCCAAGGGCGCGTACTGGTTCAACCAAAATATTCTCGACGGAATCTTGCATTCTGTCGCGGGCACCAGTAGGTCGGTGTCGGGCTGGGTGTATCGCAATATCGACCAGAAGGTGGTCGATGGCGCGGTGAATAATTCGGGCAAAGTAACGCGCGACGCAGGTGGCGCATTACAACCCGTGCAATCAGGCAGGGTGAGTCAGTACGGCGCGCTGTTATTTAGCGCGACGGCAGTTGCTGCTCTCGTCCTCGTAATCGCAAACACATAATTTCAACTAGTTAAGGGAGATAAACGCCATGGAAACGATCCGTGACGCAAATTGGGTACTCAGCGTCGGCACGTTCTTGCCGATCGTCGGCGTACTCGTTCTGCTTGTTGTGCCAAAGGGCGAAGAACAACTGATCAAGTTGGTCGCGCTGCTGACATCGATCGCCACGGTCGCGGTCGGCGTCTACACGCTGACGAAGTTCGACTTCGGCAGCGCGGGTCAGATGCAGTTCGTCGCTCAGACCGACTGGATTCCAATCATCAAGAGCACCTACTTCGTCGGCCTCGACGGCATCAGCCTGCCGCTGTACTTCCTGTCGATGGTTATCACATTGCTCGTGGTTATCTATTCGTGGAACCACGTTCCGGCGCCGGGTAATCCGAAGTCCTTCTTCATCTTGATGCTGGTTTTGCAAACCGGCATGGCGGGTACCTTTATCGCCCAAGACCTAATCTTGTTCTTCGTCTTCTTCGAACTGGTGTTGCTGCCGATGTATTTCATGATCGGCGTATGGGGCGGCGAGAATCGCCAATACGCAGCGCTGAAGTTCTTCCTGTACACAATGTTTGGGTCGGCGCTGATGTTGGTCGCGTTCCTGGCGGTGTTCTTCAAAACCGGGGCAGAGAGCTTCTCGATCCCTTACCTCGTCGAGCACGGCGGCGCGATCGCCAAGAACGTGCAGATCTGGATCTTCGCGGGAATGTTCGTCGGCTTCGCCGTAAAGGTTCCGATGTTTCCGTTTCACACCTGGTTGCCAGACGCGCACACGCAGGCCCCTACTCAGGGCTCGGTAATCCTCGCCGCGATCTTGCTGAAGCTTGGTACCGACGGTTTCGTGCGCATTGCACTTCCGATCTTGCCGCTCGCAGCGGTCAAGTGGGCGCCGTACATCGGCGCGCTTGCGGTCGTCGGCATCATCTACGGCGCGCTCGGTTGTCTCGCGCAGACCGATATGAAGCGTTTGATCGCGTTTTCTTCTGTCGCGCACATGGGTTTCGTC
>JAYTUM010000009.1:0-3071 GCA_043744575.1 Acidimicrobiales bacterium
TCGCCGAAGGCTTGGTAACTCTCCATCATCGTGAACTCCGGGTTGTGACGCGTCGAGATGCCCTCGTTGCGAAACACGCGACCGATCTCGAAGACGCGCTCCATGCCGCCGACGATGAGTCGCTTGAGGTGCAACTCAAGCGCGATGCGAAGGTACAACTGCATGTCAAGCGCGTTGTGATGGGTCACGAAGGGTCGGGCGTTTGCTCCGCCCGCCTCGACATGCAGCACCGGGGTTTCGACTTCGATGAAATTGTGGTTGTGCAGAGTGCGCCTAAAACTAGAAATCGTGGCGTGGCGAATTTCAAATGTGCGGCGCGCCTCGTCGTTAATAATAAGGTCGGCGTAGCGCTGGCGATAACGCGTGTCGATGTCGGTGAGGCCGTGCCACTTGTCTGGCAGCGGTCGCACCGCCTTCGACAACAACTGCGCCACTGAGACCTTGACGCTCAGTTCGCCCTTGCGCGTGGTCATCACGAGTCCGCTGACGCCGACCCAGTCGCCGAGGTCGAAGTCGTTAATGGCATTGAAGGCATCTTCGCCAACCACGGATTTGGAAATAAACAGCTGAATATCGCCGGAACGATCGCGAAGTGTGCAGAAAATTAGCTTGCCCTGGTCGCGCTTAAGCATGATGCGCCCCGCGACAGCGACCTCGTCGGTGGTTTCGTTGCCGGCCTCGAGACCACTGTGGCGCTCGCGAACTTCGCCGAGCGTGTCGCTGCGGTCAAATCGATACGGGTACGGATTTACGCCAGAGTCGCGCAATTCGTTGGTGTGACCGATTCGGCGCTCGCGCTCGGCCGCCAGGCCGCCGGTCGTTGGTTGGGCCTGGCTGTCGGCGGCGTCATTCGTATTCACCGCCGTAAAACTAGTTGAGATCGAACCGTTGGGCTTACTCAATTACAACGAGGATGTCGCCCGCGCCCACGGTGACGCCAGCGGTGACGTTTATCTTGGTCACGGTGCCGGCCCTTTCTGTTGTGATCTGGTTTTCCATCTTCATCGCTTCGAGCACAACGACCGCATCGCCGGCCGCAACTGTTTGACCAACCGTGGCGATGACCTTGACGATGGTGCCTTGCATCGGCGCAACCACATTGCCCGAACCCATGGCCGAGCCAGTTGATCCGCCGCCACGCGCAGTCTTTTTGGCCTTGCGCGGCGCTCCCGCGACGAACTCTGGAACCCACATCTTGACATCGAAGCGCTTGCCGTTGACCTCGACCGTCGTGCTGCGCTCAACTAGGCCATCGTCGTCTGCCTGCCCGCCGCCAGTCGTGGAAACGAGTCCCGATAAGTCGAGCGTCTCTTCAACCCATTTCGTGGAGTGCTTGACGGCTTTGAAATCGGGGTGACGCAAGATCGCCAGGTCGGCAGGGATTGTGGTGTGGATGCCCTCGACGACCATCTCTCCGAGCGCGCGAATTGTGCGGGCGATCGCGGCGTCGCGATCATTGCCCCAGACGATTAGTTTGCCGACCAAGTTGTCGTAGTACTGGCTGATGGTATCGCCCGATTCATAGCCGCCGTCGAAGCGCACCCCGAAGCCATCGGAGAGCGAGAGTTTCGTGATCGTGCCTGGCGACGGCAAGAACTTGCCCGCCGTCGGGTTTTCGGCATTGATGCGAACCTCAATGGCGTGACCTCGGCGCAAGGATAAAACCTGATCTTGATCGAGCGGAAGTTTTTCGCCGGAGGCGACGCGAATCTGCCACTCGACGAGGTCGATGCCGGTAATCATTTCGGTGACAGGATGTTCGACCTGCAAACGAGTGTTCATTTCAAGAAAGAAGAAATCGTTGTCTTGATAGATGAACTCAACTGTGCCGGCGTTGAAGTAGCCGACCGCCTTGGCGGCCTTCACGGCGGCAGCACCCATCGCTTCTTCCATGCCCGAAGGCAGACTTGGCGCCGGGGCTTCTTCGATCAATTTTTGGTGCCGGCGCTGCGCCGAGCAGTCGCGAGTGCTGACCCACACGACGTTGCCATGCGTGTCGCCGATGAGTTGCACTTCGATATGACGCGGCCACGTCAGGTAACGCTCGACGTAGATCTCGTCGCGGCCGAAGAACGCCTTCGATTCGCGCTGCGCGGACTCCATTGCCTCCTGCACGTGTTCGGCGTCGTGCACAACTTTCATTCCGCGACCTCCGCCTCCAAAGGCGGCCTTGATCGCGATCGGCCAGCCGTTTGCGTTGCCGAACTCGCGTATTTCGTCGGCGCTGCGCGCGAATTCTGTTGTGCCCGGCACGATAGGTGCGCCGCCGCGCAACGCCGCCTTGCGTGACGAAACCTTGTCGCCCATTTCGACGATTGCGGCAGGCGGCGGCCCGATGAAGGCGACACCCATCTTGGTGATCGCCTCGGCGAAGTCGGCGTTCTCGCTGAAAAATCCGTAACCCGGGTGCACGCCGTCTGCGCCGCTCTTACGTATCGCGTCCAAGATTGCCTCTGTATTGAGGTAGCTCTCGGCCGCGGTTTGGCCGCCGAGCGCGTATGCCTCGTCGGCGAGGCGCACGTGCAGGGCGGTGCGATCTAACTCTGAATAGACGGCGACCGTGGCGATTCCCATCTCACGGGCGGTGCGAATAACGCGAACGGCGATTTCGCCACGATTGGCGATGAGGATCTTTGTCAGCACGGGTTACTATTCTGCCTGAATGACGACCGAAAATGCCAACTGGCGCGATTGGCCCAATGGATGGCAGGTCGAACACTTGCTCGAGACTGGCAGCACTAACACCGACCTCATCGAGCGCGCGCAAAATGGCGCGCCGACGCACACGGTACTCGCTGCCGATTTTCAGACCGCTGGTCGCGGCAGGCTCGATAGGTCATGGGAGGCCGTTCGCGGCGCCAACCTGCTGGTGTCGATTTTGTTTCGCAACTTACAGCGACCGCAAACCAACTTTTCGCAGATCGTTGGGCTCGCGGCAGCACGAGCGTGCGAACAACTGACCGGAGTGCGACCAGAGTTGAAGTGGCCGAATGACCTGCTCGTGTCTGGGCGCAAACTCTCTGGATTGTTGGCGAGCGGCGGCGCAGATTTCGTAGTTGTCGGCATAGGCA
>JAYTUM010000010.1:0-3038 GCA_043744575.1 Acidimicrobiales bacterium
TCATCGATGCCTGCCAAGGGGTCACCAACGATGCCTGAATCGTGTAGATCGCTGATAATTATTCGCGTCGAGGTTGGGGCGTGGCTCGCAGTTTGGCTGCGCTCGTCATCAGGGAAGTCGACCTCCTTTGGCTTGCGCAGGTCGTCGTCGACGATAACTATCGCCGCAATTGGCAGCAGCGGCGCAATCGATTTAGCAGGGCTCGCAACTTCCCTGTCCGAATAATCGGCCGAAAAATCTGGACCGGATTCGTCTGAAGTGGCGTCACTGAGCTGTTCGGTGATGGGGTACCGATATTCCTCGGTGGCAAACACATCTCGTAGCTCTTGCAATACTCCGGCGTCGAGGTTGTCGGCACCGACGAAGTCCCCGCCCGTTCGCAGAATATTCATCGGGATTGATGCATCATGCGTACCTCCGAAAACCTGCTCGAACCTGATTGTGGCGATGCTGGTATCGGTCTCACTCTCGATCACCTCCGCCAACTCGGGATAAAGAGACGAGTCAAAACCGGCGAGACGAATCTCGCTACGCAAATTAAAACCAAATTCGTTGCGCACCCGGCGGCGAATTTCTGCCATCAGAGTGACGACATCAATGGCCGAACCACCGACATCTGCCTGAATGAAATTGGCGTGTTTCTCTGACACACTGGCGGTGCCAATTCGCGTGCCACGCAGGCCAAGTTGATCAATCAGGGCACCGGCCGACACCCCACCGGACTGTGGATTAACAAAAACTGAGCCAGCGTTTTGGCCACCAGGTTGGTTCTCGCGACGCCAGTGCACGATTTCAGCGAGGTGTTTCTCGCCTGCCTCGACATCCCCCCACATCAGCCGTAAGGTCGCGCTCAAAACGATGTGGTGATCTGTGAGAGCAGACCCGCGAAAACGCAAACCTAAATCGACGGCCTGCACATTTGCCTCTACGCCTTTGCGGAGGTGGTAAACGCGCACCCTTTGCACCGATGCCGCCATTTCCGAACCGTGGCCGCCAGCGTTCATGCGCACGGCTCCGCCGATTGATCCGGGCACGCCGACCGCCCACTCAAATCCACTGAGCCCACGGTGCACGCTTTGGCGCGCCGCGACCGGCAACGAAACACTTCCACCGAAGATCGCAACTGGTTCTTGCCCGGCGTCAGGCAGTGCAATGGTCTCAGCGAACGCCCCGAGTGTCAGCACAAGACCCTTGAATCCTTCGTCAGCGACGAGCAGGTTTGAACCTCTGCCAATCACCAAGAGGGGCAGATGGGTGTCGCGCAAAGCCGCACTAATCAGATGCAAGTCATTAATGCTTTCAACATGGGCGTACAACGATGCAGACCCGCCCACTCGATAAGTCGTGAACGACGCGAGCGGTGCGTCAATTACCGCTAGATCGCCGAGCACATCGGCTACATGGCGCAGCTCGTCGGCGCTGCCCGGCACTCGCCTATTCATGGGCGGCGCGCGTCGGCGCGCCTCGCCATGACTTCGTCGGGCAAAGTGAAGATGTCGCCGCACCCCATAGACAAACACAGATCGCCAACGCGTAACTGTGTCGCCAGAGCATCGACGAGTTGCTCGCGAGTTGGGAGCCATTGAACGTCTGCATATTGATGTGCTGTCGAGATGGCATCGACAACAAGTTTGCCAGTAACGCCCTCTATCTTTGTGGTACCCGATGAGTAGATGTCTGTGATGACCACGACATCGGCGAGCACAAACGCATCGGCGTACGCTTGTGACATCACAGCCATGCGGTTAAAGCGATTGGGCTGAAATACGGCCACGATTCGCGACCAAGTGTCAGAGCCATCGCGCGCACCACTCAAAACCGCCGCGATTTCGGCCGGTAGGTGCGCGTAGTCATCGACAAATGTCACGCCATCTTGTTGACCCCTGTGGTCAAACCTACGACGAACGCCTCCAAAATGAGCGAGCGTCTTAGCGATGCTCGCAAAGTCGACACCAAGTTGCATTGCCATAGTGGCTGCGGCCAGCGCGTTCAAAACGTTGTGCCTGCCCCGTTGATGTACGGACGCTCTTCCCATCTTCGTGTACGAATTTTCGTAAACCTCGCGCACCAGTACATCAAACTCGGCGCCGCCATTGGCGTACGAAATATCGGCTGCGATCACATCGCTAGTTGAGTCGATCCCATAGGTGCGAGCGCCGTACTTGATAGCCAGTGCCGCGCACTCGGCATCGTCGCCGCACAGCACTTTCGGCCCCGTGACCGTGCCCAAAAATTGATCGAAACTCTCGACGATCGCAGCGAAGTCGGCAAAGTGATCAAGGTGATCAACATCAATGTTCGTCAAGATTGTGGCGCGAAGTGGCAGCAACATGTGCGTGCCGTCGCTCTCGTCGGCCTCGACAACTAGATTTTCGCCATCGTCCCATCTGGCCCCGCAACCGACTTCGGCCACATCGCCACCGATAATGAAACTCGGGCGCATTCCGGCGTCTCGCATCATCATCAACAACATCGATGCGGTGGTCGTTTTTCCGTGAGTGCCGGCAACCGCCACAGAGTACTTTTGCGCACAAATACCGGCCAGCATCTCGGCGCGAGTCTGCACGGCGATGTGGTTGTCGCGCGCAGCGACAAGTTCGATGTTGTTATCCGGTACTGCGCTTGACGCTGCCACCACATCGCAGCCCCGCACGGCGCTGGTGTCGTGACCTATATTGATGCGCACGCCGACGCCCCGCAGCCGAGCCGTCATCTCAGTCTCGTGCAGGTCGCTGCCCGAAACAATGTTTCCCATCTGCGCCAGCACCGTCGCAATCGCGCTCATGCCTGGACCGCCGACACCAACGATATGAATGCGGCTCATCTCCGCGCGGCTTCCTCGATCACCGCTGCGATTGAACAATTGCGATGAACCTCGCCCAATTTTCGGGCCTGAGCACTTACGGCAAGCAAAGTCTCTGGGTGTTGCAGTAAAGAATCCACGGCTGCGTGCAGCGACGCGCTGCTCAGATCGGTTTCGCTCAACATGACGGCGCCACCTTGCGAAGCCAGCCACTGCGCGTTGGTGTGTTGGTGAT
>JAYTUM010000011.1:0-3019 GCA_043744575.1 Acidimicrobiales bacterium
CGGACTATGAGTCGAGGCGCACGAGGTCTTCGTAAGACTCGCGGCGCACAACCACGCGCGCCTTGCCATTGCCGACGAATACAACGGGCGGCCGCGTGACTTTGTTGTAGTTGGAGCCCATCGAGTGGCCATACGCGCCTGTCACTGGCGTGGCGACAATGTCGCCAACTTTAATATCGCGGGGCAAATGTGCCTCGTTGATCAACACGTCGCCGCTCTCACAGTGCTTGCCAACCAGGCGTACTTCCTTGGAGCGCTCGTCGCCTGCTCGCGCCACAAGAAATGCCTCGTAACCGCTTCCGTACAAAACCGGTCTCGGGTTGTCGCTCATGCCGCCATCAACAGCGACGTATGTACGCACGCCGGCAATTAGTTTAATTGAACCGATCGTGTACATCGTGACCGCCGCCGATGCGACGATCGCTCGACCGGGCTCAACATAGACGATCGTAGGCGGCGCAAGTTTGGCTGTCGCTTGACGCAGTTGTGCCGCCCACTCGGTGATGCTCGGCGCTTGTTCATCTTGGGTGTAGGCAACACCGAGACCGCCGCCGAGGGTGACTTCGGCGAGCCCCAGTTCATTACAAAGTTCGACCATAATTTCTGCAGCCTTTACGAAGTTCGCGGCGGCAAATACGTTTGACCCAATGTGACAATGGATTCCGACGAAATCGACGCTGCCCGACGCCGCGGCCCGCTTGGCGGCTTTGTGGGCATCGCCATTTTTCAAGTTAAAACCAAATTTCGAATCGTCTTGCCCCGTCGAGACAAACTCGTGGGTATGCACGTAAACGCCTGGCGTCACTCGCAATTGTACGCGCGGCGCTGGCATGCCTTGCTTGTGTAATGCATCGAGGCGATCCAATTCGTCAAAGTTATCGACCACGATGTGGCGCACACCGGCGGTGATCGCCATGCGCAACTCTTCGACGCTCTTGTTGTTTCCGTGCATCACGCACTGACTGCCGGGCACGCCAGAATGCAACGCCACGTACAATTCGCCGCCAGTTGCGACATCGAGCAGCAGCCCCTCTTGCGCCGCAAGCCGCGCCATCGCGCTGCATAAGAACGCCTTCGTCGCGTACACGACTCTTTCGGCGCCGAACGCCTGCACGGCCTCGCGGCACCGCGCGCGCAGATGTTCCTCGTCGTATACAAATACTGGCGTGCCGAATTTGGCCGCGATTTGCGGCAAGGCAACCCCGCCAATCGACATCACGCCGTGCTTGTCGATGCTTGCCGAATCCGGCAATAGGTGCTTGGCGATTTGTTTCACATTTGTTCCGGGGCGTCGATGCCAAGCAACGCTAAGCCAGATTGCAGTACGCGCGCCGTTATGTCGCTAAGCGCCAGTCGGCTGTCGCGCTGCGCATCAGAGTCGGCGCGCAATACGGGGCAGTGTTCGTAGAACGCGCTGAACTCGCTGGCCAACTCATATAGATAGGTGCACAGCCGGTGCGGGCTGTACTTATCCAGCGTGTCCCACACGGCGGTATCAAACTGCAACACGCGCATCGCCAAGGCGCGCTCGGACTCGTGATCAATTGTCGGCGTAATGCCGCGCACAGTTGCGCGCTCAATGTTGGCCCTGCGAAAGATGCTGCAGATTCTGGCGTGCGCGTACTGCAGGTAGGGCGAGGTGTTGCCGTCAAACGAGAGCATCCGATCCCAATCGAACATGTAATCCTTGATTCGATCGGTCGAGAGGTCTGCGTACTTGACCGCTCCGATGCCAACCTGGCGGGCGATGTCGAGCTGCGAGGATTCCGAAAGCTCTGGGTTCTTCTCGCGTACCGCACTCGCGGCGCGCTCAACTGCCTCGCGGAGCAACGAATCGAGTTTCACGACTTCGCCGCTGCGGCTCTTCAGAATCTTGCGATCGTTGCCGAGCACGTTGCCGAACGCAACATGCGTAACTTCTGTCGATTGCGGCACCCATCCGGCCTTGCGCGCCACCACATCGACCATCTGAAGGTGTTGGGCTTGCGGCGCACCAACCACATACAAAATCACATTTGCTCCCAGTCGCTCAACACGATCGATTACGCACGCGAGGTCGCTCGTCGCGTAGTTGTATCCACCATCTGTCTTGCGAATTATCAGAGGCAACGGTTCGTTTTCGCGATTCACGAAGCCGTCCGCGAACACGACCTCGGCTCCGTCGCTGGTAACCAACATTTTGGCCGCGCTCAAACGGTCTATGACCTCTGCCAACAAGTGGTTGTAGGCGCTCTCGCCCATCAGGTCAGCTGAAGTCAGCAATACCCCAAGCGCGCGGTACACGCGATCGAAATAGCGAGTGCTTTCGCCCACCAGCAACTTCCACATTCGTAGCGTCTCGGCGTCGCCGCCCTGCAACAGCACCACGCGGTTGCGGGCGCGATCCTTAAATAAATTATCTCTTTCAAACTTGGCTCTTGCCTGACGGTAAAAACCGTCTAGGTCGCCGACAGAAAGTTCTTCCGCCGCGGTTGCTTCTCCAAGATCAATGAGGTGCTCGATCAACATTCCAAAGGGCGTGCCCCAGTCTCCGATGTGGTTCTCGCGTATGACGCGATGGCCGACGAACTCGAGCATCCGCACGAGCGCGTCGCCGATCACCGTGCTGCGCAAGTGACCGACATGCATCTCCTTGGCCACGTTCGGGGCTGAATAATCGATCGCCACCGTCTTGGCGACCGTCGCGCTGCGCACGCCCAAATGAACATCGGCGGCCGCACGCGCCAACTCGCTGGCCAAAAACTCATTGGCAAAAGTAACGTTAATAAAACCAGGTCCCGCGATCTCGACTGCGCTGCAAACTCCGGTTAAGTCGGCTGCGTCGAGCACCAACTGCGAAACGTCGCGCGGCGCCAAGCCGAGATGCTTGGCGAGCGCCAGAGAACCGTTGATCTGCGCATCGGCTCTGTCGCTGCGCCTTACCGTTGGATCAAAAATTGGCGCGCCTACTCCTGCAACCTTGGCGAACGCGGGGGCCAACCGTGCGGCAACAGTGACGATCGGATCAGCCATGGTGCTT
>JAYTUM010000012.1:0-11672 GCA_043744575.1 Acidimicrobiales bacterium
GGCGGCCCCGATGGCCCGACGGCTCGGCGTAACGCCAGTTGTTGTTGACGACGTCGCCGAGTTCGATCGCACATCGAGTGAATACATCCCGATGGAGGAATTACAGGCCACTAACGACCCGCGCTGGCAGAAATTGGTTGACGGAGTCTGGGATTCGACCGACGAGACTCAAGAGCAGTTCAGACATCGTGTCGTTGGCGCGATCGAAAAGATTATCGAAATTAATTCCTCAACGACTGTGGCAGTCGTCTGCCACGGCGGGGTAATCAACCTCTATCTCGCGCACATATTGGGGGTCCAGACGCAGCGCGGCTTTTTCTACCCCAACTACACCTCAATCCACCGTGTAACTGCCTCTCGCAGTGGCGTGCGGTCACTTATGACTCTTAACGAAGCCGCACACCTGCGCGCTTAGTTATTTGGGTTTTTCAATTCTGGTTTTGGCCGACCGCGGCGCACGGACTGCAGCATCGAGAGTATGAATAGCGCCGCCACCACGCGCCACTGGTACTGCTCGATGTAGCTCAGAAACGATCTAATCTGCGTCTCGAAGATCTTGCCACCCTGCCACAAGACGGCGAGTTTGATGGCGATGCCAAGCATCAGCAGCGGCACGAACCGCTTTGGCGGCATCTGTCTGTGGCCGAGGAGCAAACAAACGATGTTGCTGCCGGGCATTACCACTAGGGCTACTGTGCCTGCCTTGTCGACTGCCCTTTCGGTCCAGCGATATATCGCAGGCAGTTCGCCCATGTTGCCCTCAACCCAGCCGAGCGCGCGCGCCCCGTACCAACGACCCACCAAATACAGGGCAACACCGGCCACGAACACTCGCGTGAATCCGATCAACAGATATGGCAACAGCTCGATGTAGGGCACCGACCCGAACAGGTTGCGGTTGCGCGAACTCAGCAGCAGCACCAGTTGCGGTCTCTCGTCGACGAGGGCTGGCCCGATGTTGCTGCCGATGGTGCCGATCACGAATAACAGCGAAGTGAAAGTAAGAACCGCTTTGCGCACGCCAAGCACCGTAGTTGATGGGCGGCCTTCTCGGCACGACCGATCGGTTGCTAACTTTGTGACAAACGCGATCATGGGGGTTTGTAGTGAAGGGATTAATGCAAGAGACGCCGATGACTTTGGTGCACTTGTTTGAGCGAGCCGAGAAGTATCACCCCGAGAAGGCGATCGTCACCGCCACCGCCACTGGCCGCGAGCGCACCACTTACGGCGAGTGGGCAGCGCGCACTCGCCAACTCGGCGGAGTATTAAACAAGCTTGGCATTTCGTCTGATGGTCGAGTTGCGACATTCGCGTGGAACTCGGCGCGACATCTCGAGTTGTATTTCGCGCCTCCGTGCACTGGTCGCGTCACACACACGCTAAACATTCGATTGTTTCCCGAGCAACTGACATACATCGTCAACCACGCCGAAGATGAAGTCATCTTCGTCGATCGCTCGCTGTTCGCCTTGCTCGCACCATTGTTGCCGACCTTTAACACCGTGAAGCACCTGATCGTAATGGACGACGGCAAGGGCGAAGTCCCAGACTCGGTCGCCGGCATGCAGATGCACGACTACGAGGCGCTGATGAAGGGCACTCCGGGCGTCGAGTTCAAGATCACCGACGAAAACCTGGCGGCGAGCATGTGCTACACGAGCGGTACAACCGGCAACCCCAAGGGCGTCGTCTACAGCCATCGCTCGACTTACCTGCACACGATGGGGGCGATGATGGTCGACTCGCTCGGCGCGCGCGAAAGCGACATCATCTTGCCAGTCGTGCCAATGTTTCACGCCAACACCTGGGGCCTTGCCCACGCCGCCGTCGCCTCGGGCGCGAGCCTCGTGATGCCGGGGCCAGATCTGTCGGGTAAGGCGATCGCCAACTTGATCGTTGAAGAAAAAGTTACGGTTGCCGCCGGTGTTCCAACAATTTGGATGTCGGTGCTGCCAGAGCTTAAAGATCGCGACACCTCGTCGTTGCGCGCTATTCCGTGCGGCGGCTCAGCTGTGCCCAAGGCCCTGAGCGAGGGATTTCGCAAGCAAACCGGCCTTCCAATATTGCAGGCGTGGGGCATGACCGAGACGAGCCCGATCGCGGCCGTCTGCACATTGTCGGCGGCAGATCAGAAATTGTCGATCGATGAACAGGCCGAATTGCGCACGACAGTTGGCCAGATCGCTTTTGGCGTGGATGCGCGCGTGGTCGAACCTGGCACGACTACGCCAGTGGCGTGGGACGGCGAGACCAGCGGCGAGTTGCAGTGCACCGGCAACTGGATTGCGTCGACCTATTACAACGACGCACGAGCAGGCGAGAGCTTCACTGCAGATGGCTGGCTGCGCACGGGAGACGTCGCCACGGTCGACTCCAAGGGTCGTATCCGCTTAGTCGACCGAACCAAAGACTTGATCAAATCCGGCGGCGAGTGGATCTCGTCGGTCGAGATCGAAAACGAGCTGATGTCGCATCCGAAGATCAAGGAGGCCGCCGTCGTCGGCGTTCCGCACCCGAAGTGGTCAGAGCGTCCGCTGGCGTGCATCGTGTTGAACCCCGGCGAGACGATGACCAAAGACGAGGTCATAGAATTCATCAAACCGTTGCTAGCGAAGTGGCAGATACCTGACGATGTGGTGTTTATCGACGAGGTGCCCAAGACCAGCGTGGGTAAGTTCTCGAAGAAAACCCTGCGCGAAAAGTACGCTGACCACGTATTGCCAAACCTGTAGTTAATTAGCCGCGAAGGTTAGGGCTCAAGTTAGCCACGCAGGCGGCCGGCATTGATTACGCGGAGCAGAAATTGTTGTGTGCGGTGGTCGCGTGGCGCGGTGAACATCTGCTCCGGTTCGCCCTGTTCGGCGACCGTGCCATTGGCGAGAAAGCAAATCCTGTCGCTAATTTCGCGCGCGAAACCCATCTCGTGCGTCGCCAGCAGCAGCGTGATTCCGCTGCCCTTGAGTTCGCGCACGACATCGAGGACCTCGCCCACAAGTTCGGGGTCGAGTGCCGAGGTGATCTCGTCGAGTAGCAAGACCTCGGGGTTAAGAGCCAGCGCACGGGCGATCGCCACGCGCTGTTGTTGTCCTCCCGAGAGGCGGTCTGGGTATGCCGAAGTCTTATCGGCGAGCCCGAATCGATTTAGCAGAATCGCGGCGGCGCCACGAGCCTCGTCCTGCGACTTGCCGAGCACCTCCGTTAGTGCGAGCGTGATGTTGCCCTCGACGGTCATATGCGGAAAGAGATTGAAACTTTGAAAGACGATGCCAATTCGGCGACGAATCGGGTTTGGGTCGCGGCCGATCTTGGTTATCTCTTGATCGTCGAGGTAAATTGCGCCCGAGTCGATCGTCTCTAACAAATTGATGCAGCGCAGCATCGTCGTCTTGCCCGAACCGCTCGCGCCAATGAACGAGACCACCTCGCCCGCATTGATGTTCAGTGAGACATCGGCGAGAACCTGATTGGCGCCGAACGACTTGTAGATGTTGGCGATGTTCAGTTTGGCGGCCATGTCGTTAGCGCACCTTCGAAGCGCCGGTGCGTTCTCTCTCGCGGGTAAGCAGCCAGTCGGTTGTGCGCGTTAGCGGAATCGTTACGAGCAGGAAGATAATCGCCGCGCCGACATATGGCGTGAAGTTGGCGAACTTTGCCTTGTCGATGCCAGCCTGGCGCAGAATCTCGACCGGCCCGATCAGGCTCACTAGAGCGACATCTTTTTGCAGGCTTACGAGATCGTTCATCAGCGGCGGCACCACGCGTCGAAGTGCCTGCGGCAAAATTACATGCCTCATCGTTTGCGAACTCGAGAGCCCGAGCGAGCGAGCGGCCGCGCGCTGGCTCTCGTGCACACTCTCGATGCCGGCGCGAAAGACTTCGGCGACGTAGGCACTGTATGTCATGCCGAGAGCTACCGAGCCCCACAGCAACGGGCTATTAAATGGCCGCTCCAGCCCGACGCCGGGCACACCGAAGCCGACCAGGTAGATCCACAAAATCACGGGCACGCCGCGCATCACGTCGGTATAGCCGATAACGAATATCCGCACGGGGAAGAGCGCCGGATTGCGTGTGTTGCGGGCGATAGCTATTAGCAACGCCACGATCAAAATCGCTGGAGTCGTCCATAAAAAGATTTTGACGTCGAGCGTGAAGGCGTGCAGCAGGCGCGGAAACGAAGCCACCAAGCGTTCGCGATCGAAGAATGACTTTTGAACTCGGTCCCATCGCGGCATGCGCGGGATCAAGATTACGAGTGTCGCAACTACAACGGCAGTGCTCAGCGCAGCCAATGTCGAACTTCGCCGGCGCTGCCGTTGTTCGAACCGTTGACGCTCGTTATTGAGTTTGGCGTTTCCGAGGTGGGCGTTGTTGCGTTGCGTACTGCTACCTCGTCGCGAAATCAACCGAGGCTGATAACCGGCGCGCTGACCTTGTCTGACAACCAGGTCTGTTGAATCGCGGCGAGAGCGCCAGAATTCTTGATCGCCTGCAACGCGGTGTTGGCGCAATCGACGAGCGGGTTGTTGAGGTCGAACACGAGGCCGAGTTGATCAGCCGCGGTGCCGTCACCTGCGGGAAACTGGCCGATGACCTTTGATCCCTCAATCTCGACGGCGCTGATGTAGAACGCGGTTGGCAAGTCGACCACGATGGCGTCGATCTGCTTGGCCTCAAGTGCGGCCTTGGCCGCTGCGTTGTCGTCGTAGACATACGTGTCGGTCGTTGGCTTGATCACGCTGTTGACGAATTCGAGGCTCGTGGTTCCGGATTGCACGCCGAACTTCAGGCCTTGTATCTCGGCCAGAGTCGTGGCGTTGGCGGCTGGTGAATCTGCAAAACCGACGATGGCCTGATTGGTCGAATAGTACGGATCGCTGAACGAAACCGT
The DNA here is from genome assembly GCA_043744575.1 of Acidimicrobiales bacterium. Classification (GTDB taxonomy): domain Bacteria; phylum Actinomycetota; class Acidimicrobiia; order Acidimicrobiales; family Ilumatobacteraceae; genus UBA3006. The sequence continues at coordinate 4,895 of JAYTUM010000012.1, forward strand.
CTGTTTGCGCTCGTCGGTGATCGAATATTGCTGCAAATTGAAGTCGAAGTTTTTCGCGCCAGGCTGAATCGCCTCGTCGAAACTGGTGCGCACCCACGAGATGTTCTCGTTAGCGAAACCCATTTCGTTAGCGACGGCGTAGGCGACGGCAGCCTCAAAGCCCTCGCCGCTCTCTGGCGCGTCGTTCTCGACCCATGGCGAGAATGCCGGAGTGCCGGTGGCGATCACGAGCTTGCCTTCGCCGAGCGTCTTGCCGGCGGTGCACAAGTTGCCCGCTGTGGCCGTCGAACCGTCGGCTGCTGTTGTGTCGATGGCCGAGTCGCTGCCACCGCACGCCGTGAGCACCACGGCGGAGACCGCAATCAGGCTGAAAATACAGCGTCGAAAATTGTTTGATGTTCGCATTTGATGCCTTTCGGTGATGGCTGTGAGACGGCCCCCCAATGAAGCCCGAGTTGAGGACAGGTTACTAGGCTTTAGTCATGACCGTTACCCACTCGAGCAATGAAGACATAATTGGTCGCGACGACATCAACGACATTGAGGCCATCCTCAGCATCGCCAATACCGATGTCAATGAAAAAATTCACGCCGTCAAGAACAACTCAGAGACACTATTCACTTGGGACTATTCGCTTGCCCGTCCGCCGCTACGCAAATTGTACGAAAAGGCCAAGACCGGGCAGTGGAACGGCACTACTGACTTGCCGTGGGCGACCGACGTTGATGTTGAGGCGACAATCGCCGCCGATCAGTTGGCGATCGGTGCGGGTATTGATCCAGTGTTTTACGCTGGCACCCCGATCGAGAAGTGGGACGACAAACAGTGGCTCGAATTTGGAATCGAGAGTCGCCGCTGGACGTTGTCGCAGTTTCTGCACGGCGAGCAGGGTGCGCTGGTTTGCACCGCCAAGATTGTCGAGACGGTGCCATGGTACGACGCCAAGTTGTACGCCAGCACGCAGGTTGTCGACGAGGCGCGCCACGTCGAAGTTTTTGCTCGCTATCTAGAAGAGAAAATGGGCGGTGGCTACCCGGTCAACGCGCACCTAAAAATGTTGCTCGACGACATCATCACCGATAGCCGTTGGGACATGACCTATCTCGGCATGCAGATCATGATCGAGGGTCTGGCGCTGGCAGCGTTCGGGTACTTGCACCAACTCACAAGCGAGCCGCTGCTCAAGCAATTGCTCCGTTACGTCATGAGCGACGAGGCTCGTCACGTGGCCTTCGGCGTGCTCAGTCTCAAAGAGGTGTACGAGGGCATGACAGACGCCGAGATGAAAGACCGCCAGGAGTTCGCATTTGAGGCCAGCATCCGAATGCGCGATCGCTTCTTGCAGCAGGAGGTCTGGGAGCGCATGGGTGTGCGACCAAAGGATGTTGTGCCGATGGTCTTGCAAGACCCAACCCGAGCTTTCTTTCAGCAGATGCTGTTTGCTAAAATCGTGCCGAACTGCAAGAAGTTAGGACTGCTCGATCGCAACGACAAGTGGCTGCGCCACCGCTTCGAAGAGATGGGCGTCATTCAGTTCGAAGACCACGAGGACACGGGCGAGGGATACCTCAACTTTGAACTTGGCGCCACGATGCAAAGCGCATAGAAAACAAACTTCAATCGGCGCTCTCAATTAGATAGTCTGCCTGCATGTCAAGGTTCGGTCGCGTCGTCACGGCAATGGTCACCCCGTTCGACGCTAACGGTGCGCTTGACCTCGACTGCGTTCGCCGGCTGGCCAAATGGTTGCAAGAAAATGGCAACGACGGTCTAGTTGTCGGAGGCACCACTGGCGAGGCTTCGACACTCACAGACGATGAAAAGCTCGCGCTGTTCGCCGCCACCGCCGAGGCAGTTACGATCCCCGTAATCGCGGGTACCGGCACCAACGACACTGCGCACTCGATCCAGCTCACTGCGCAGGCTTCGAAGTTGGGGATCGCCGGCATCTTGGCAGTTGGTCCGTATTACAACCGCCCATCGCAGGCCGGCATCGAGGCGCACATGCGCGCGGTATGCGGCGCGACACCTTTGCCCGTCGTTGTATATGACATCCCCGTACGCACGGGCCGCAAGATTTCGACTGTAACGTTGTTGAAGTTGGCGCGCGAAGTTAAGAACATGGCGGCGCTTAAGGACGCGGCCAATAATCCCGCCGAGACGGCGATTTTGATGTCGCAGGCTCCGGGCAGCTTTGAGCTGTACAGCGGCGAGGACGGCTTGACGCTGCCGCTGATGGCGGTCGGCGCGTGTGGAGTGATCGGCGTGGCGACGCATTGGAGCGCGGTCGATCACCAAGAAATGTTCGCATGTTGGGAGAAGGGCGACGTCGCTGGCGCGCGACGCATCAATTCGCGCCTGCTCGAGAGTTTTGGTTTTGAATCAGGCGACGACAACCCCAATCCGATTCCGAGCAAGGTAATGATGAATTTGCTGGGTCTAAATGTTGGTGAGGCGAGGTTACCGATAGGGCCGCCGCCAACTGGCTTAGATGTCCGCGCCAAGCAGGTGCTTGAGAACTTGCGCAGCGCTCGCGCTGCGAGCAAATAATGGCAACGCCTGTCCGCGTAATTTTTCTTGGTGGCCTCGGCGAGATTGGTCGCAACTGCATGGTCATCGAGCAAGACAATCGCTTGCTGCTGATCGACTGCGGGTTGATGTTTCCGAACGCCGACATGCACGGCATCGATTTGGTGCTGCCAGATTTCACATGGCTGCGGGCGAACGCAGACCGCATCGAGGCTTGCGTAGCGACGCACGGACACGAAGACCATGTTGGCGGCTTGCAGTTTCTTCTGCGCGAACTTTCCTTCCCGATCTATGGTTCTGCCGTCACGCTCGGCTTGGCGCGCCATCGCATTGAGGAGGCCGGGCTGCTTGGCAAGACGGAGTTCATCAAGATCGTCGACAACGAGCGCCGCAAAATTGGGCCGTTCGATGTCGAGTTCATCCCCGTCACGCACTCGGTGCCTCAGGCTCACGCAATTGCCTTGCACACGCCGCAGGGTGTGCTGGTGCACTCTGGCGACTTCAAGATCGATCTCACACCCGTCGACAACAGGCGCACAGATTTGGCGCGCCTCGGCGCACTCGCCGCCGGCGACGGCATTCGTTTGCTGATGCTCGATAGCACCAACGCCGAAGAGCGCGGCTCTGCGCCATCTGAGCGCACTGTTGGCGTTGTTTTGCGGCAGTTGTTCGCTGAACACAAGACGCAGCGCATCATTACTGCGAGCTTCGCTAGCCACATTCACCGAGTGCAGCAGATTGCCGAAGCGGCGGTCGACGCTGGGCGAGTCGTGGCCACGCTCGGCAGGTCGATGAACAACAACATGCGTTTGGCGCGCGACTTGGGCCTGATCAATTTGCCAGACCGCTGCATCGTCGACATCGAAAAGATCGACGAGTATCCACCGGAGCAGGTGTGTGTGATCTCGACAGGCTCGCAGGGAGAGCCCATGGCGGCACTTTCGCTACTAGCGCGCGGCGACAGCAAGTTCGTAACCGTCGGGCCACAAGACACGGTGATCTTTTCTAGTCACGCGATTCCGGGCAACGAGAGCAATGTCAACAAAGTAATTGACGGGTTGTTGCGGGCGGGGGCAGAAGTCGTGCACTCCGGCATCGCCGACGTGCACGCCACCGGCCACGCCCAGGCCGAAGACTTGAAGATGTATCTTTCGATTACCGAGCCAGAATGGTTTGTGCCGATCCACGGCGAGTATCACCACATGGTCGCCAACGCTCGGTTGGCGCGAATGATGGGCGTGCCCGAAAAAAAGATTTTGTTGTGCGAAGACGGCGACGTAATTGAGATTGCGGACGAGGGCATTACTCGCGGAGCGCGCGTTCCCGCCGGCATGTTGTACGTAGACGGAATTGTCGGCGACGTCGGTCAGGGAGTGTTGCGCGATCGTAAGGTTTTGGCAGAAGAGGGCGTTGTCGTGGTGGTTGTAACGGTTGACGTCAGCGCGGGCAAGGTTCTAGTCGGGCCCGAGGTCATCACCCGCGGTTGGGTGTATGAAAAAGAGGCAGAAGACTTGATCGAGGAGGCCTGCGCGGCGATTTCGGTGGCGGTCGAGAAGGCGTTGGCCAATGGCACGCGCGACGTTGACGCACTCGAAAAAGATGTGCGCCGCGCAGCCGGCAAGTTCGTTTCGGAGCGCACCAAGCGGCGGCCGATGATCGTGCCAGTCGTTATGGAGATGTAGTGGCCAAGCTAACTGTTTTGCTCGGGGCTGTCCTCAAGGTAGTTCCTAATTGACGAACTCTTTTGGAGTAATTGATGGGGTTTCGTTCCGGAACACAAAATTGACTTTACTGCGGAGGTCTAGGTGGGGTATGGCGCAACAGCATGGTATGGCGCAAGTACGGTTGATGTATGGCAACCAGGCCCCGGCGGGGCTCTACTAGTGCGCGTTCTGGCAGGTCGGCACCCGGTCGCGCGCCCGGCAAGTCGCGTCGGTCGAAGGCTCCCTTGCGGGCAGTGCGCACCCACCACGAGCCCGACATAGAGGAGTTGCCGATTCGCCGCCAGCGGGGCGAGTCGCATATTCGCGCAGCACTGGTCGGACGCGGGAATGAGTTCGGCGGGATTGCGCTGGTCTGTCTTGGAGTGTTACTGATGTTTTCGATCTACGTCAACGTCGCAGGTCCGCTCGGTCGTTTCTTTGACAATTCGCTGTCGTCGCTGATCGGCATCGCTCGTTTCGTGGTTCCTTGGTTCTCCATTGCAGCTGGCATTGCCTTCGTCAAGCGCGCCGAAGTAAATCACAGAGTACGTCTGGCGTTCGGATGGGGCATCGTCTGGGTGTCGATTCTGGGTCTCGTGCACATCTTGTTCGGAGTCAACGATGTACAGGCCGAGGTCGGTGCGCTCAGCAACGCCGGTGGTTGGTTGGGTTGGTTTGTCGCCGAACCATTGCGTGGTGCTATTACCGGTGTCGGCGCAACGGTTGTGTTGCTCGGAACGATTCTGTGCGGAGTGCTGCTGATTACGGGAAAGTCCTTGCCAGAACTGATCAGGAGCATTCGCAATTGGGTCAACTTGGACTCGCCGAATCGTGATAACAGTGTGTTCGATGACGCCGAATTCGAAAGTGATTTCGACAATGAATACGGCGGCGAGCCGAACGACGCGCTTTGGTCTGGTAAAGACCCGCTTGTGCCCGTTTTCTACGACATCGCGCTCGACGACGAGCAAGGCGACGAGCAAGAAGACGAGCCAGCCGCCCGCGCTCGGCGCAAGTCCAGCAAGAAACTGATCAAGCGTGACATCAATGCGCCCGCCAGCGGTTCGACATTTGCTCCCGCCAGGGTCATGAAGGGTGAGGCAATTCAGATGCCGCTCGGGCCCGGCGCGATGCCTAGCAACTGGACTCTGCCGACACTCGACATGCTTTCGATTACTCGTCACGCCCAGGCCAACGAGATATTGGTCCAGCGCCGCGGCGAAGTTCTGGTCGATGCTCTCAAAGAGCACGGGGTTGAGACCACGCTGGTCGGTTTCACACGCGGTCCGACCGTAACGCGCTACGAGTTGTCGCTGGGCGGCGGTGTCAAGGTCGCTCGCGTAACTTCGCTATCGCGCGACATCGCCTACACAATGGCGGCCACAGACGTGCGCATCTTGGCGCCAATCCCTGGGCGTTCGGCGATCGGCATCGAAGTGCCAAACGAGCAGCGCGAGTTGGTTTCGCTTGGCGACCTGATGGGTTCGCAAGAGGCGCGTGGAGCGATGCACCCGCTCGAGGTTGCCATCGGCAAAGACATTTCTGGTCGCTCCGTTTTTTTAAACATCGCCAACACCCCGCACTTATTGATCGCCGGCACGACGGGCGCTGGCAAGTCGAGCGTGCTCAATTGCATTATCACCTCGGTTCTGGTGCGCTCCACTCCCGAACAAGTGCGCCTGATTTTGATCGACCCAAAGCAGGTTGAGATGGCCCAGTACGCGCGACTGCCGCACCTGCTCACGGCGCCGGTCACCAACCCGAAGAAGGCCGCCAACGCGTTGGGCTGGGCCGTTAAAGAGATGGAGCGCCGCTACGACATGCTCGTTGAGGCCGGCTTCCGCGACATCACCGGTTACAACGCGGCGTACGATCGCGGCGACTTGGTCTCCGACGAATTTTCGGACCGCACCTACGAGCGCGTGCCGTACATTTTGATAGTTGTCGACGAATTGAACGACCTAATGATGGTCGCCGCCCGCGACGTCGAAGATTGCATCACCCGCATCGCCCAGAAGGCTCGCGCGGTAGGCATTCACCTCATTGTCGCCACGCAGCGCCCTAGCGTCAACGTAATCACCGGTGTGATCAAGGCCAACATCCCGGCGCGCATGGCGTTTGCCGTGTCGAGCCTCACCGATAGCCGTGTAATTTTGGATCAGCCGGGCGCCGAGAAACTAATCGGCAAGGGCGACATGCTGATGCTGCCGGGTAATACATCGGTTGCTCAGCGCGTGCAGTCGGCGTGGGTAGAAGAGAACGAAGTGCGCAAGATTGTCGGCCACTGGCGCCGCCAGGCCCCAGAGATCGTGTACGTCGCGGGCATTGAAGGCGAGCATTCGAGTGGATCGACGTCGTTATACGGCAGTTCGACTGGCGACAGCGACGACGAGTTAATGCGTCAGGCGATGGACCTCGTGGTGCGCACGCAGCAGGGCTCGACTTCGATGTTGCAACGAAAACTCAAGGTGGGTTTCGCCCGAGCCGGCCGAATCATGGATTTGTTAGAAGAGCGCGGAGTTGTCGGGCCAAGCGAAGGATCAAA
>JAYTUM010000013.1:0-2960 GCA_043744575.1 Acidimicrobiales bacterium
GCCATTCCGCGCGCCTCGGTGACTTCGCGCAACTTGTCGAGCGCGGGCCACGGGCGCTCGGGGTTGACATGGTCGGCGGTGATCGGCGAGACGCCGCCCCAGTCGTCGATGCCGGCGTCGAGCAGCATTCCGAAGTCGTCGCTCAGGTTCGGCGGCGCCTGCAGGTGAATCTCTGGCGGCAAGATCAACCGCGCCGCGGCGATCGACCACAGGTATTCGTCTTGCGGGCAGGCCTTGGCGTGCTGCATGATCGTCAGCGGTTTTGGTAAAAAGTTTTGCACGATCACTTCTTGCACGTGGCCATACTCCCCGTGCGACGCCGCGATCGCCTCGAGCGCGGCAATGCGATCTTGGCGAGTCTCGCCGATGCCGACGAGAATGCCCGTCGTGAACGGAATCTTCAGTTCGCCGGCGAAACGCATCGTGTCGAGGCGGCGTTGCGGCTCTTTGTCGGGCGCGCCGCGGTGGCAGTCGAGGTCATCGCGCAAAGACTCGAGCATCATGCCCTGCGACGGCGACACTGCGCGCAACATCGCCAATTCGTCGCGGTACAAAGCCCCGGCGTTGGCATGTGGTAGCAGGCCCGTCTCGCGCAACACCAACTCGGCCATGGCGTGCAGGTAGTGCACGGTGCTGTCGAAACCATTGGTGCTTAGCCACGCGCGCGCCACTTCGTAGCGCAACTCGGGGCGCTCGCCGAGTGTGAACAGCGCTTCGTGGCAACCGGCGCGCGCACCCTTCATCGCGATTTTCAAAACTTCGTCGGCAGACAGGTATGGATTCTCGAGTCGCGCAGGCGGCTGGGCGAATGTGCAATACCCACACTTGTCGCGGCACAACATCGTTAGCGGGATAAATACCTTCGGCGAATATGTGACCCGCGTGCCGTGCGCCTTGTCGCGAATCTGACGCGCTTCGAACATCAACTGTTCAAGCGGCATCAGTTCGATGGTTGCAGTAAGTTCGTGCTGGCGCAAAGACAACGGACCCTCCAGGGGTTTCGACGTATTTTCAGTTTGCCAGTGCCCGACCGACGCTGACCACCGAGTATTGATGAAAGGGATGGTGGCCCTGCCGTTATCGCCGCGCCTCACCACCGTAGCGGGTCAGATGTGTCACCCCACGATTGGCAATTTTGAGATTTAGCTCAATTTGTGTTTAGTTGAGGCCCAGAACTGCGACGATGGCTTCATCTATTGACCATTGGTCATCGACATTGAGGCGACCGACGCGCTTGCCGAGCCGATCAACCGAAATGGATCTCATCTGCTCAAGCAAAACACGAGTCGTTTGCTTCTGCACCATAATCTCTGGACGAATTGATGCCGGCTGGGCGCATTTCGACGTAGGTGCAAGCAAGACGACCGATCTGGGCGACAATGCGTCAGATTGCAAGATCACCGCAAAGCGAGGGCCGGGTTGCTCGTGCTTCGTACCTTTGCGAATGGTGATGGCGAAGATGTCTCCGCGATTCATGATCTAGAAAACTCGCATGTTGGCTCAGTCACGTAATGACTCCATCAATTGGGCAACGCGCTGCATCTCTTCTCGGTCGAGCGGGTCTGCTTCAAGAGCGGCGATTTCGGCTGCAAGCCGTTGTGGATTGGCGAGCGCTGCGGCTTGTCATACTAATCATGGGTTGCTGGTTTCAGGGCGAGCGCGATGGGGCAACGAACCAACAGTGACTCCGTCGGGGTATGTGACCGTTAGTTCGCGCGTCGGTGGGTCGAGGGCGAGTACCCAACGATCTTCGTGCACATTGCGATGATGCGTAGAGCACAGCGGCACTAAATTGTGCATGTCGGTGCGGCCATCGTTGCGCCAATACCGAATGTGGTGAGGCTGGCAGCGGTTAATTGAGACATGGCAATCAGGAATCGCGCAATTTGTGTACATTGCCTGCAGCGCCAGGCGTTGATGTCGGGAAGCCAGGCGTGAGCCCCGCCCGACATCGAGCACCACACCGTTACCGCCCAACACGATCGGGATTATCTGGGCCTCGCAGGCCATGCGCCGAATAGTTTCGAGCGGCAACTCGGTGTTGAAGCCCGTGTGTATGACCGAATGATCGTGTAGGCCGCCGACGAGAGTTTGGTAGTCGATTACGACCGAGACCTCGGCGCGCGAATGGTGCGACGAGAGAGTCTCTATGTTTGCCAAGCCCGCGCTGACCACTCCAGAACCGTCAACGAGGGCGACGAGGGCGAGTGCGGCGAGATGACCTTGCTTACGTTCGTCGGCAGGGCAGGTTTCGGGAAGCGCGCCGTGAAATAGCTGCTCGGCTCCCTGCTCAATTCGCCCGATCACGCGCAGCCCTGTCTCGGGGTCGAATTTACCGTGCAGGTGGACCATGCCAGAATCGCGGTCGACCCAGTGACGTAACGAGGCGTCGCGGCATTGGCGAAGCAACTTCATTGAACCGCCGTCGTTATGAATGCGGGCCACCTCGTGCTTAATGGCGCGCGCGAAGTTGTCTGGAGTCGTGTGCGAGGCGATGTTGTTGAGCCACTCGCCCCGTTTAGTAAGTTGCGCTGACTCGAGCGGGTCTAGTTGTTGCAATGTTCGCGACATCACGTCGAGGTGCGCTGTCGAGATGCGCCCGGTCGCGAAGACCTTGGCGAGTTCAGGGAAGTGCTCGAGCGTTGATGCGCGCTGCACCTCGCGGTACGCCTCGAAGCGCGAGATGTTGCATGTTGTCGCCAACACGTGCTGCGCGTTAACGCAAGAAGATTTGGCCGCTAACTGCGAGAGCCTGTGGGTGAGCGCGATCTTGCGCCTATCGACCCAAGTTTGAACCGTGGCGATTTGGCCCAGCGCGGTGCGAATCGCAGGCTCGTCGTAGTTGGAGACATCAGACGACTCAAGCCGCGTGACGATCTCTGAAATTTCATTTGCTGAGCTCATTAATACCCCAAGTTGCGACTGCGTAGATAATTACGCCAGCCGCGAGAACCAAATTC
>JAYTUM010000014.1:0-2954 GCA_043744575.1 Acidimicrobiales bacterium
TGCTCACCAGAGCCTGTACGCTTTTTGCCCAACGCTGTGTCGATGGCATCGAGGCCGATATTGACCGTTGCGCGTTCTACGCCGGCGTCACGCCTGCGATAGCCACCCGGCTCAACATGCTGCTCGGTTACGACCGCGTCGCCGCCCTTGTCAAGAGGGCGTTGACCGAGCATCGTGCGCTGATCGATATCGTCATTGACGATGGCGCGCTCAGTGCCGCGCAAGCAAAAGAATTGCTCAATGCAACCGCATTAGCGAGAGGCAATCGACCGATTTAATTTTCAGTAGCGGCTCGTCGCGCAACTTCGCTAACTGACGCGATTATCCCAGCACGCGTAGTGCCAGTGGCGCCGCAGGTCAGTCGCGTCGGCCGGCACGCACACGTAGTGTCCCATGCCGATTGATATCTCGCGGTTGCATCCGGGGCACACGTACTCCTTCGTGGCCTCGTACGGTTGCACGCGGCGCACCTGCACATCTCCAAATGTTCCTTCCCACATGCTCATCTCGACTCGGGTAACATCAGCCCCGTAACGCCCACACAAGTAAAGCCGCGATGATCAGAAATGCGCTTCCGACTATCGCGTAATCGCTGGCGCGCTTAACGCGTTTGCGAGTCGGATTGAATCCCATCCGTCAAGTATCGTCGTTGCCATGGAGACTCTCGAGGTTCTGCGTCAAGACGGCGTCGTTACTGTGACGATGAACCGCCCTGCCAAGAAAAATGCGGCCAACCAGACGATGTGGGCAGAGTTGCTCGAAACATTTCGCGATGTAGCCAGCCGCGACACGGATCGTGTGATGGTGCTCACTGGCGCGGGCGGCGAGTTTTGTTCGGGCGCCGACTTGGGCGGCGGCGATCAACGCGCCGACAAGCACCAGCTGGCCGCGATGCGCGGCATCACCGATGTTTGCCTGGCCCTCGCTCGCATCCCGCAACCGACTATCGCTAAGGTGCGCGGTGTCGCGGTCGGCGCAGGATGCAACATGGCGCTGATCTGCGACCTGGTCGTGGCCTCAGACACCGCGCGGTTTTCAGAAATTTTTGCTAAGCGCGGGTTATCGGTAGATTTCGGCGGCTCGTGGGTATTGCCGCGGCGCGTTGGTCTGCACCGTGCCAAAGAACTTGCGTTCTTCGCCGACATTGTGGGCTCCAAAGAGGCCGAGCAAATGGGTCTCGTGAACCGAGTCGTCGCAGACACCGAGATAGATGCGTTCGTCGCCGGCTGGGCCGCGCGACTCGCCGCCGGGCCGCCGATAGCGCTGGCACAGACAAAGCGACTACTTAACAACTCCGCCAATGTCACTCTCGAAGAGGCGCTCGACGACGAGGGCGCCGCGCAGACGATCAATTTTTCGACCAAAGACACGCTCGAGGCTTTGAAGGCATTCAACGAGAAGCGCGACCCTCGTTTCACAGGTCGGTAAAGTTGTAGGCGTGCGTCGCCTAGTTGTTTGTATCGCCACGTTTATTTGTTTGGCATTCGGGGTTGCCACGCCCGCGCTCGCAACCGGCACCACCGAGCCGCCGCCAGAAGCCATCGATGAGCAGGGCGGCGTCGACGGCGCCCCCTTGGTCGTCGCACCGTTAAACCCGTCGGCGGTCACGACGATCCCGATCGGTTGCGCCGGCCCAAGCGATCCGCAGGTTGTGTTCGTCGGAACGCTGACCAAACTCGACGACACCACTGCAATCTTTTCCGATCTGCAGGTGCGCGCCGGATCGCTCGGCGGTTATTCAACGATCGATGCCTCGGACATCGAAACGGTCAGCGTGCGGTACGGTCGCGAGGCGAAGTTTTTAACAGAGTCGAAGCGCTACTTGGTTGGTGCGGCAAGCGCAGTCAACTCGCCGATCCTTGTTTCTAAAGTGCGCGAGGCCGCAGAACTATTCGGCGGTGGAGCGAGCGGAGGCGTAAGCGACCAAGGTATCGCTTGCCCAAATTTTGAAGACCCAATTCGCACGCTTAACGACGACGGCACAACTATTGACACAGGAATACTTTCACCGCTGTTGCGCAATCAATGGCAGTTGATACTGGCGATCGTCGTCGCCGTTGGGCTCGTGCTGGCGCTGCTGACAAGTGCGGTAATCGTTAAGCAGCTATTTCGTTGAAAACGCGGCGGTGGCCGCCGCGCGCAACTCGCTAACTGCGTGACCGAGACCCTTGGGGTCTTTGAACAGCGCGCTTCCGGCAACCAGCACATTGGCGCCGGCTGCTGCCGCTCCCGCAATTGTCTTTGGCCCGATGCCGCCGTCGACTTCGACGTTAACGACGTCGGCGAGCCCAGCGTTAATGATCATCGCGCGAACTTCGGCAATCTTGGGCTCCATCTCACAGATGTAGCTCTGGCCGCCAAAGCCCGGGTTGACGGTCATCACCAACACGAGATCTACGAGATCGAGCACGTGCTCAATCACGCTGGCGGGTGTCGAAGGATTGAGCGCCACGGCGGCGGTTGCGCCGAGTTCGGCGATGTTGCCGAGCGTGCGGTGCAGGTGCGCGCAGGCCTCGGCGTGCACGATCAGTCGCTGACAGCCAGCCTCGATGTAGCGCTTGGCCATCACGTCAGGCGTAAGCACCATCAGATGTGCTTCGAACGGCAATTTGGTGAGCGCGCGAGTCGAGGCGATCACGTCGGGGCCAAATGTCAGGTTGGGCACGAACTGCCCATCCATCACGTCCCATTGAATTAGGTCGACTCCTGCGGCGTCGAGGGCAACGATCGCCTCACCGAGTTTCGAAAAATCGACCGGCAAAACCGATGGAGCGATCTGAATCGGCATTGTCATGCAATCAGCCTAGTTGTGATGCGCAGGAGTCGCGACCTAACCCAGTGTTATTGCCGTAGAGTCACGCGAGTGGATTCACAACAGGTGCAAATCGAGCGGCTCGTCGCCGGCGGCGACGCGCTTGGCCGTCTCGGTGATGGGCGAGTGGTGTTCGTGCCCG
>JAYTUM010000015.1:0-2926 GCA_043744575.1 Acidimicrobiales bacterium
TAGTTTCTACGACCGTTGGCGGCCGGCGATCGCCGCTTTTGCCGTATTGCTTACGGTTGTCGCAATTGCGGTCAGTTCGCGAAACAACGACGATTCTGGTAGTGCTGCGAACGCCAATGTTAGTTCGAGTTCGCTCGTGCCAGTTGTGACCGTGCCGTTGACCCGAACGTTGAAGTCGGGAATGAAGGGCGACGACGTGTTGCGCGTACAGCAACGATTGGCCCAACTGCACTTTGATCCGGGCCCACAAGACGGCGTGTTTGGCCAGAACACAATGCAGGCGATTTGGGCGTTCGAGAAGTTGGTGATGGGCGTACCGCGCGCGCACGCCACTGGGCAGGTCACGCCGTCGACATGGTCGATCATGCAGGGCGATGTTGCGGTTGTGGCGCGGCGCAAAGCCGACACTAAGACCCATGTTGAGATTTATTTGCCAGAGCAGGTGCTGGTGGTGTTCACAGATCAGCAACCCATATTGATCACGCACATTTCGTCAGGCTCTAACGAGGCATGGTGCGATGAGGTGACGATCGACCCGGGCGAAGAAGGCAACGACGGTTACGAGCAGATCAAGAAGGGCTATTGCGGTCAGGCGGTGACGCCGCCCGGCATTTTTTATTTTTACAATCGCCATCAGGGCATGCGCGAGTCGAAACTCGGCAGCTTGTACAACCCCGTCTACTTCAACTACGGCATCGCGGTCCACGGTGCGATCTTGGTACCGCTCTACCCGGCGTCGCACGGTTGTGTTCGCATGCCGATGTCGGTGGCTAGGTACTTCCCTGCGCTGGTTGCCTACGGCGATCGCGTTTATGTCTTTGACGGCATCAAGGAGCCCGAGCAGTACGGGTCGCCGGTGCCGCCGTTCGATAAGCCGGACCCCAACTACACGACAGTCGTAACGAGCACGACTGTCGTCACCAGCACAACGATTCCGACGACCACGACGGTTGCGACGACCACGACAACAGTTACCACAACCAGTTCCACGACAACGACGCCGTGAAAGCTGAATACGACGAGTTTTCCATGTTCGGAGAGAACGTCTCAGAGTATTCACTCGGCGTTTCGGACCGACCGCTTGTCAAGCGCGTGAGCATTGAAGTTGGTGGCGACAACGAGTCACGAAAACTCAGCGCGCTGGTTTGGGGCGAGGGCGAGCCGAAGTTGGTACTGCTGCACGGAGGTGCCCAAAACGCGCACACGTGGGACACGGTGGCGCTGGCGCTCGGGGTGCCGCTCGTGGCCATCGATCTCGCCGGCCACGGCCACTCTGATTGGCGAGTCGACGGGGTTTACGGTCACCAGAACTTGGCTACCGATGTTGTGATCGCGATGCGGCAATTGGCGCCGAACTGCGACGCGCTCGTCGGCATGTCGCTGGGCGGCCTAACCGCTCTTGCAGTCGCCCAACTCGCGCCGCAACTGGTGAAACATTTGGTGCTGGTCGACATCACGCCCGGGGTAAACGCCAAGAAGGCCAAGGCCGTGATCGATTTCGTCAACGGCCCGCAGAGTTTCGCGAGCTTCGAGGATCTTTTGGCGCGTACCAAGGAGCACAACCCGACCCGCGCCGAGTCTTCGCTTAGGCGCGGAATCTTGCACAATGCCATGCAACTCGACGACCTTTCATGGGAGTGGCGATACGACCGCCGCGGTTATGCCCGCACGAATTCTGAGACTGCGCCTAGTGGCGACGAGGTCGCGCCGCCAACAAACGAGTCGAACAGCGGTTCGGCCGAACCGGTTCTGTCGCCACAGTGGGAAACAATCTCCCAGCTTTCTTGCGAACTAGTGGTAGTGCGCGGCGGTATTTCGCCCGTAGTCGACGACGCCGACATCGCCGAAGTCAAACGCCGTAAGCCAAGTACCGAAGTTGTCATTATTGAAGGGGCGGGTCACAGCGTTCAAGGTGATCGCCCGGTTGAACTAGCGCGACTGCTGCGCCGCTTCGCTTAGAGGTGCCGTCGAGGGTTAGCGTTTTGGCGATGGTCAAGGTGCTGCTGCCGAAAAAGTTGGGACGACCAACTTCGTGCGACGCAGTTGAGACCCGCACCCGTTTGTTGACCGAGGCGCGCCGTTCGTTTGCAAACAACGGATTCGACGCCACGACCAACCGCGAGATCGCAGTTGCCGTAGGCATTACGACTGGCGCGATCTATCACTACTTTCCGTCAAAGTTGGATTTGTACGTTGCTGTCTACGCCGAGGTGCAGGAACTCGTGTACTCGGCGTTCGAGAAGGCGTCTAATGACGACTGCCCGTTTGTTGAAAAGTTCTCGGCAATCTTGGATTCGCTGATCGATCTAAATGCGGCGGACCCTTCGCTAACAAGTTTCGTTGTCGGCGTCGCTGGTGAATCGCAGCGCCACCCCGAGTTGTTGGTGGCGATCAAGCCGTTTCGCGCCCGCAGTAACAAGTTTTTACAGCAACTCTGCCAAGACGCAGTTGCAAACGGGCAAATTCATGGTGATATCAGCGTGGCGGCACTAGAAGACATGATCAATGTCTTGCTCTCAGGTCTCGCGAGATTCTCGACGGTGACCAGCGACAATGCGCGCGGCGTGCAAGCGATCACGGCGCTCAAGCACTTCATGGCGGGCACGGCCGTGCTAGTGCCAGTATCTCGTTAAATGCGCTGGCGACCTCTTAACGAATCGTTGACGACGATAGCCAGGCACACCCAGATCGCCGCGAAGCCAATAAGTTTTGTCACCGAGACGTCCTCATTGTAAATCAGCCAGCCGAGAAGAAAGTTTATTGTTGGCACGAAATACTGCAGCGGGCCAATGACCGTGAGAGGCACACGCTGCGCTGCACGCGCGAAAAACAACAATGGGGCTGCGGTGACCGCACCGATCAGGGCCACCAATACCCATTGCGCTGGCGTCGCCGAATTGGCGATGCTGCCGCCATCGTGCCAAGA
>JAYTUM010000016.1:0-2843 GCA_043744575.1 Acidimicrobiales bacterium
TCATTCGATTATCGAACTGCAGCCGACTTCTGGGAAATCGACGATCCCACAACTGCGTTTGTCGTTCACTCCATTCTCGGGGGCACACCGGGCTACCGCGATCTACTGCCTGCCACGCCTCCTAAACAAGTGAGCGATGTGGGCAAGTGGTTAGCCGCCGGACCACTCAACCCAGCCAGCGCTTTGTTCCGCGAGGATGATTACCTCCTCACCGAGGAGCGTTCGCTTTCCGATCGCGCGCTCTACCACTCAGTGGTTACCGCTATCGCTAGCGGCAACACCAGCCAAGCTGAAATCGCCTCCGCACTCGGTCGCGAACAGCGGGCTATCCAGCATCCCCTCAAGGCTCTGGAAGAAACCGGTTTCGTCTCGCGCACAGACGACGCGCTCCGCGCCAGACGACCGTTCTATCGATTGACCGACCCGATCGTTCGCTTCCACCATGTAGTGACTCGCCGCGATCTCGCTCGTTTCGAGGATCGACAAACGATCGCGACATGGACAGACGCTCAACCTCGGTTCCATACCCACGTGCTTGGTCCGCACTTCGAAGACATCGCGCGGGATTTCACGTTCAAGTTTGCATCCGTACGCACCGTCGGCGAACGACTGGCAACGGTGGGACCAGCGGTAGTCAACGATGCTGACGCCCGAACTCAGCATGAGTTAGACGTGGTCGCCATCAGTCACAACGACAACGGATCGACCGCAGTTCTTGCGCTCGGTGAGGCGAAGTACACCAAAGCCAAGCGGACTCCAGCAGACCTCGCGCGTCTTGAACACATCCGCAATATCGTGGCGGCAAAGCACCCTTCGGCCGAATCGGCGCGTCTTTTACTTTTCTCGGCCTCGGGATTCGAACGCAACCTTACCGAACAGGCCGCAAAGCGAAACGACGTCGAGCTCGTCAACCTCGAGAGGCTCTATACGGGGGATTGATTTGTTTGGACGCGGCGCAGAGAATCGAACTGAATATCAATAGTTACGTGTAGTACGGGTTGGCGCCAGCAGCGTGATCGGTGAGATCGCGCACCTTTGTAATCGCCGGTATCTGCTCGCTGATCGTGGTCTGCACTCCGTCGAGCATTGTCTGGCGGCTCATCGAGCAACCGTGGCAACCGCCGCCCATCGTGAAGTACGCGGTGCCCTCAGTGTCATGACCGGCAAACGTTACGAACCCGCCGTGGGCTGCGAGGGCCGGGTTGACTTCGGTCGAAACGATCGCCTCGATCTGGGCCGAGAGTTCGTCGCCTCGCACAAGGCCCTCGACACTAGGCGCCTGCGGCTTATTGGGATTACGAATTAGCAAACCCTGCGCGTCGGAGTGATCGATGACCGCATCTTGCAGTGCGTCCAAGTCCTTTGCAGGAACGATGATCTTGAGGCCGTCGATCGTGCGCACCTCGTCGCTGAAGGCGGCCTTAGTGACGATGTCGAAAGACAGGTCGTAGCGAAAATCTTCGCCGGGCTCTGACAAAATCTCGACGCGCAAGCCGAGGCGATCGGTTTCTGGCTCGGCATCGCGCAACTCGAGCAACTTGACATGCGCGGTCGGCGAAATCGTGATGATCGTGTTGGTCTTGTCTGTATCTGCGGTCATTGCGGCAAAGGGGCTCACGCACAAATTCTACCCGAGGCAACAGATTTCGCTCCCCACTGTGGCATTCTTTACAAGTGAACAAAGGAAGCCGACGAGCCATCTATGCCGCTTTCGGGGCCAATTTAGGGATCACCGTGGCCAAGTTGATCGGGGCCATAATCACGGGCTCGGCTGGTCTGCTTGCCGAGACGCTGCACTCTTTTGCCGACACCGGCAACCAGGCACTGCTGTTGTTCGGCGGCGCTCGCTCGCAGCGTTCGGCAACCAGAAAGCACCAATTCGGGTACGGCGCCGAGCGCTACTTTTGGTCATTCGTCGTGGCACTTGTGCTGTTCAGTCTCGGCGGTCTTTTTGCGTTGTTCGAGGGAGTGCAAAAACTGATCAATCCGCTCGAGACGAGCCACTTCGCCTTGGCGGTAGCAATTTTAGTATCGGCGATCGTGCTCGAAACATATTCGCTGCGCACTGCGATCAAGGAGGCGCGAAAATTGAAATCGCCGTCCATTAGTTGGTGGAGCTACATCAAAGACGCGAAGGAACCAGAGCTGCCCGTCGTCCTGCTTGAAGATTTCGGCGCCGAGATTGGCCTAACTTTCGCGCTACTGGGCGTCTTGCTCGCGGACCTAACTGGCGAGCCGCGCTGGGACGCGGCCGGATCGCTCGCCATCGGGGTTTTGCTGATCGCGATTGCTTGCATTCTTGCGATCGAGATGAAGAGCCTGCTGATCGGTGAGTCCGCAGCGGTCGAGGTCGAGGACAAAATTACTGCGGCGCTCATGAGTTCGCCCGAAGTAAGAAGCATCATCCACATGAAAACGATGCACCTCGGGCCAGAAGAAATTCTGTTAGCGGTGAAGATCGAATTCAACAATGCGCTCAGCGTCGCGCAGTTAGCTAGAGCGATCGACGAGGCCGAACTGCGGGCCCGCGCCACCACTGGGGCGACGCTAAGGATTTTCGTCGAGCCCGACATCTCGCGCATCCCTACTTGAGGTAGCCTGAGGTTGTACGCACGGGGAGTCCGCTGGTTCGGCGGTCTGAGAGGGTGGCCGCCGCCACCGACCCGCTGACCTGATCTGGGTAATTCCAGCGAAGGGAGCGAAAATGGATAACGAATCTGGAACGACCCCCACCGAGTTAACGGTCGTCATTGTGATCGGCGGGCTTCCGCCGCTGCCAAGCGTTGCGGCCGCGTTACCTCGCCACGACCTCGCGATCGCCGCAGACTCTGGCCTGCACGGCG
>JAYTUM010000017.1:0-2841 GCA_043744575.1 Acidimicrobiales bacterium
GTCCAAGACCACACAGACATGCAGATCGCCTACAGCGATGGCTCGGGCCGACCGCCCCGACCCGAGCGCAATCGCCGCCGCCGCAGAAACCGAGGTGCCAGCACCATCACCGATGCTGGCAAGGTTGCCCTGACCGAGTTGGCCCGACGAGTTGTCGCCCCAACACTTGACCGTGAAGTTGTCGAGCAGAGCGCAAGTGGTGTTGCCTCCGGCGGCGACGGCTCGGGCCGACCGCCCCGACCCGAGCGCAATCGCCGCCAGAGAGTCGCCCATCTCGCCGGGCTCGTCGCCGCGAGTTCGGGTGTCACCGTAACCGAGTTGGCCGCTCGCGCCGCGGCCCCAGCACTTGATCGTCGCATTGTCGAGCATCGCGCAGGTGTGTTGCGCGCCGGCGGTGATCGCAGTTGCGGTGCGGCCCAGACCGAGATCGACGGCTGTTAGCGAATCGCCCATCGACGCCGAAACGGAGCCTCGCGAACTGGTATCGCCGTAACCAAGTCGGCCATACACGCCAGATCCCCAACACTTCACGCTCGAGTCGTCGAGCAACGCGCAGGCGTGGGATGCCCCCGTGGCAATGGCTCGGGCCGAGCGACCCGACCCGAGCGCAATTGCCGCCGAGGATGAAACCGCAGCGCCGACACCGTCGCCGATGTTGGCGGTGCTGCCCGAGCCGAGCTGACCGTCGGCGCCGAGGCCAAAACACTTGACGGAGGCGTCGTCAAGGATCACGCAGGTGAACGCGTCGCCGGCGTCGATGTAGCGCGAGCGCGCCATGACAAACGTTGCCTCGCCAGAAGAAGAGGCGACGATGCCGGCCGAGAAATCTGCGCGAACGAGTCGACCATCGAAATAAGCGACGAGCGCCGCTAGTGAGATCAGCAATACGACAATGCGGCGAGACATGAAGGTGACCGTAGAAATATCTCGTGGCTGAACGCAAGGGCAAATAGGGTGTTTTCACTGACTCGACGCATTTCTTCATATTTCATCGGTGTCATTTACAGAACAATTTCGGGCAGAGCAAAGAAATTTGACCGATTAGGGGCATTTAGGGTATGTCGCATTCATGCCTCATACCAAGTACTCTGGCTTAACATCCCTGACTAGTAACGAATAATTATTAACATTTACATTGCGTCTGCAAATTTCTGACGAGTACTAAACATTGGACACCCACATGAGTGCTGAGACGTAATCAATACATCGGGGGCCAACGGCGACGGTCGCAATATGCGCGCGACACGCACTCACGACGCAATTGCAGCATCGATGACGCAACTGATTCAGGAGGGCCACATTGAACCCACCGCGCTAGAGGTAGCCAAGCGCGCGAATGTTTCGGCGCGCACGATTTTTGTGCACTTTGTAAGTATGGAGGGCCTGTACGCAGAGATAGTCCGCCGACAGACACTGCTTGTGATGCCTTTACTACTAGTGCTCGACTGTCGGCGCGGAACGGATGACAAAGCCCTCGAATTGATTGCGATGCGCGACGCTTTCTATTCGCGCGCGGCACCGTTACGAAACAGCATTAGGTTTGGTGCCGCCGTGCGCGAGTCAGAACCAATTCGCACCGGGTTGCGGCAACTGCGCGAGGCGATGGCGGCGCAGGTGCTGCAGTCGTTCAGAGACGAACTTTTGCTCCACGCCGAACCACACCGCCGCGCGTCCCGCATTGAGGCGGTGACATCCTTTGAAATGTGGGATCACCTGCATCGCGTTCAGGGCCTCGCGCGAGGCGCCACACGCGAGCAGATGCTCGTGCTGCTGAGAGCCGAACTTACCGTGGGCGTTACGGCTCTTAGCGCGGCAATAATTCCGGTTGACGGTTTGACGGCATCTGGGGCGTAGCCTTATGAAGCCTCGTTCTTCAGGAGAACCTATGACCACAAATTCACCAACCATCGCCCCCGCAACAGGCCGCCTCGGCGTGTTGGTAGTAGGTCTCGGTGCGGTTTCGTCGACGCTCATTGCCGGTGTCGAACTCGTTAAGCGCGGCCAGGGGTTGCCAATTGGCTCGCTCACGCAGATGGGCACGATCCGCCTCGGCAAGCGAACCGACAATCGCAGCCCACTCGTAAAAGATTTCGTCCCGTTGGCGTCACTGAACGACATCGTGTGGGGCGCGTGGGACGTGTTCCCCGACGACGCCTACGTGGCCGCGTCGCGCGCAGGGGTATTGGAGGGCGGCAAGCACATCGAGGCAATCTCGGATGTTCTACGCGAGATTCGCCCGATGAAGGCAGCGTTTGAACGCAAGTACGCGCGCAACCTAACCGGCGAGCACACCATGGGCGAAATCGGCAAGCGGGCAATGCTCAACGCGATTCGCGAAGACATCAATCGCTTTAAGGACGAGAAGAAAGTAGACCGGCTGGTAATGATCTGGTGCGCGAGCACCGAGATATTCATCGAGCCGGGGCCGCAACACCAAGATGTTGAATCGTTCGAGAAGGCAATTGACGCCAACGATGAGATGATCTCGCCGGCGATGTTGTACGCCTACGCGTCGCTGCTAGAGGGCGTGCCGTTCGCCAACGGCGCGCCGAACCTCGCGGTCGACACGCCCGTACTGCGCAAGTACGCGACCGAGCACAACATCCCGATCAGCGGAAAAGACTTTAAGACCGGTCAGACCCTGATGAAGACCGTGATCGCACCAATGCTCAAGGCTCGCCAACTCGGCCTCTCGGGCTGGTACAGCACCAACATTCTCGGCAACCGCGACGGCGAGGTTCTTGACGCGCCAGAAAACTTTAAGACGAAGGAAGAATCGAAGCTCGGCGTGCTCGAAGACATTCTTGAGCCAGCGAAGAACCCAGACCTGTACGGCAATGT
>JAYTUM010000018.1:0-2826 GCA_043744575.1 Acidimicrobiales bacterium
ATTCACCTCGAGCCAAAGACCGCGGCGCTGTTACTTACTCTTCAGCGAGGTGGGGCCGATCTCGTTTCGACTGGCAACCTGAACTCCACCCAATCTGAAACCGTGGACTACCTGCGCGAGCGCGGCGTGGATGTAATAGGCGGCCCGACCTCAGATCCGATCGAACATGATCGCGACCTGCGCGGCGTTCTGGCGTCGAAACCAGATTTGATTCTCGATAACGGTGGCGATCTTTTTGCACGTTATTTGCAGAACCCTTGGGACGGCCTGCTCGGTGGCACCGAGGAGACTACGTCTGGTCGCGATCGTCTGTTGCCATTGCGCGATCAGATTGGGCTGCCACTCATCGTTATCAATGACAGCCCGATTAAACAGTTCGCCGAAAATACTCACGCCGTAGGCCCCGGAACCGTTGAGTCATTTATGCGCATCACGAATCTCATGACGAACGGACGTCGGGTCACGGTCTTTGGCTATGGGTCTGTTGGGCGGGGCGTTGCTATGTATTTTCGAAATTTTTTCTCAATTGTGTCGGTTGTCGAACCACAGCCAGTCCTGCAACTGAGAGCGGTCTTGGATGGCATCGAAGTTTTGGATCGAATCGTTGCTGTGCACACGGCGGACGTCATCGTGACGGTCACCGGCTCGCCGGATGTGATTACTGCGTCCGATCTTGCAAACTTTAAGGATGGCGTCATTCTTATGAATTCTGGTCATCTCCCGTGGGAAATCGATGTGCCTGGATTATTGGCCGATTCTTCTATAGCGTCGACGGATGAAGTCACGGACGGAATCACAACCTTGCATCTATCCGACGGTCGGTCTATTCATATTCTGGCCCACGGTCACATGGTTAATCTGGCAGGACCGAGGCCATTAGGCAACTCCATCGAATCGATGGATCTAGGGTTCACGCTTCAGGCCCGTTGCCTCGAGGCCATCGCAACTGGTTCTGTGATGAAGACATCGTGCGTCGTACCAGTCCCAGTTAGAATTGATGATCTCGTCGCATCTGCTTACGTGGCACTTGCTCAACGCGGCTAAGCCACGCCAAGCGTCTTACTTGGAGATTGCTGGTTCTTTGGGCAGGCCGAGTACCCGTTCGCCGATGATGTTGCGCATGACATTTGCAGTGCCGCCCATGATTGTGTACGCGGGCGCGTAACAAATGCCTTGCGTCAGGTCGTTCCACAACATTGCCTCGGCGCCGAAGACCTTGGAGACGAATTGCGCCACGCGCACTTCGTGATCGGTGCAGAAGCACTTGGTCGCCGCGGAGAATCCGGCGGGCGCCTGCTTGAGCGACTCTCTGATCACCAGGAATCGCCCGATGCGGTAGCCGGTCTCGAGCGCGGCGATCTCCTGGCGAATGATCGGGTCCGACCTGTCGGCGCGGGCGAGCGCTTGGTCGTATAACGCGCGGTTCGAGACGAGGCGATCTATTCCCCCTCGCTCGTATTCGAGTTGGCGCATTGTCTGTTTGAAGGCGTGGCCTGGCTGGCCCACCAAGTTATGTTTGGGCACGCGGACGTTGGTGTAGAACACTTCGCAGAAGTGTCGATTAGAAGTCATGTCGGAAATCGGGCGGACATCAATGCCCGGAGAATTCATCGGTACGATGATTTCGCTGATGCCAGCGTGCGGCGGGCCGTCGCTGCCGGTGCGACAGACCAGATAGCAGTAGTCGGCAACCGCGGCGAAGCTTGTCCAAATTTTTTGTCCGTTAATCACCCACTCGTCGCCGTCGAGTACGGCCGAGGTCGAGATCGAGGCGAGGTCGCTGCCGGAGTTTGGTTCGCTCATCCCGATGCACCAGGTCGCCGCGCCTGAAATGATGTCGGGTAGGAAACGTCGCTGTTGCTCGGGCGTCCCGAAGGCGATCAGGGACGGTCCCATTTGGCGGTCGCCGAACCATGAGGCGGCGATCGGGGCGCCGAGAGTAATCATTTCTTCGTAGACGATTAGCCGGTCGATGCCGGGCCGACCGCCGCCGCCGAACGCAGTTGGCCAGGTCATGCCGAGCCATCCGTGCGCGGCGAGTTCTTTCGAAAATTCCTTCGAGTAGCCCTGCATCCATGTGTCGTTGTAGTGGCCAAAACGAGACACCGCATCCTTGGCCACTGCGTGGGCCCGGTGCCGAAGATCGATTTGCTCGGCTGTCCAGGTGAAGTCCATGGCACGATCGTAGAGTTCGGCCGTCGCGTTGGCCGATCCGCAGGCTGGTGGTGCATCGCCAATCGGCTATTGTGTACAAGTGAGATACAAGTTCTGAATCGCTTTCCAACGACGCAATTGGAGCCCTGTCATGACATCGAAGATCAAAGTTGTGAATCCCGTAGTCGAACTCGACGGCGACGAAATGACTCGCATCATATGGCAATTCATCAAAGACCGTTTGATCTTGCCGTACCTCGACATCAACCTCGAGTACTACGACCTGGGCATCGAGCATCGTGACCAGACGAATGATCGGGTGACGATCGATGCGGCGAATGCAATTTTGAAGCACGGTGTTGGCGTCAAATGCGCGACGATCACACCCGACGAGGCTCGCGTCAAAGAGTTCAACCTCAAGCAAATGTGGAAATCGCCGAACGGCACAATTCGCAACATCTTGGACGGAGTTGTATTTCGCGAGCCAATTATCTGTAGAAACGTACCAAAACTCGTTCCGCACTGGTCGAAGCCGATTGTTATCGCCAGACACGCGCACGGCGACCAATACAAGGCCACCGACTTCAAGGTGCCTGGCCCCGGCGCAGTGACAATGACGTATGTGCCGACAGACGGTAGCAAGCCGGTCGAGATGAAGGTTGCCGACTTCAC
>JAYTUM010000019.1:0-2799 GCA_043744575.1 Acidimicrobiales bacterium
TGGAGCCCAAGATGAGAATCGAACTCACGACCTACGCATTACGAGTGCGTTGCTCTACCCCTGAGCTACCTGGGCGGGTATTAACGAGGTCAGTTTACTGCCGCTGTCGTGCCTGACACCCTCGTCATCATCAGCGACGGCAGCTGTAAAAAGAGTGCCTGCAACAACAGATTTTCATTCGCGTTCAGGCCAAGCGCGGACATCGCCTTGTGGATGCGCGAAACCGCATCGACGTATTTCTCGCTATCGGGATGTTGCTCGGGCGAGATCACGAGCGCGTGATATGTTGCGGCTATTGCGCTCAGACCGCTACGCAATTCGTCGCTTTTGAACTTGCGGGCCTGGCGCTTGTGTCGATCTTGCAGGGTCTTGCGGCCGCTACCGCGTTCGCCGGTCAGGGCAACTCGCTCTTCAAGCGCTTCTAGTTCGTTGGCCTGTTCGGCGAGCAGCGGCTCAGACGCGTTGTCTATGTGTTCGAGTAATTCGTCGACGAGGCGAGCCACGGTCGCGCCAGTGCCGTCGAGGTGTTGGGGAACGGTCGCGAATGCCTCGGTACGTTGCGCAAGGTGGCGGTCGGTTGCAAGCAAGTGAGCGCGCTGTAGGTCACCGTTCGCGGCGTGCGCGGCTGCCTGCGCTGTTGCGGCCGAAACTCCGCTGCGCACAAGTTCGGAAGCGATAATTGCATCATCGGGCCGCACGAAGGTGACGACAACGCAGCGCGAGTTAATTGTCGTCAGCGACGGCACCAGTTGGTCGGCGAGCAAAATAAAGATGATTGCCGGCGATGGCTCTTCGATGGTCTTTAACAAACGCACCGCCGCCGAGTCGCGCATTAAGTGCATCTCGTGCACGATCACGATCTTGATCTTGCTTTCGGTTGGTGTCGTCGCCGCTTGGCGCACAATGCTGTCGGCCTCGTCTTTGTCTACCGCGGCGCCTTCGCGCAGAACCTCGTTGACGTCAACGAAAGCACCTCGCGCTATCAGTTGCGCCGCTCGCGAACTCGCATCGTCGCTGCCCGTGATCTGCACCGTCGCAAAAGCGCGCGCGGCCTGCTCCTTGCCACAACCCTCTGGGCCAACAAATAGATACGCGTGCACTGAACCCTTGGCAAGTTGCTTAAGTTGTTCGACTGCCCGAGGCTGACCGACTATCTGATCCCACACGCTTGCCATGATCGTTACAGCGAGAGCCGCTCGCGAACCTGCTTAGAGATGAGTGCTTGCAGTTCATCTTTCGACGGCGTTCCGTCGACGACCAGCCAATGCTCTGGGTCGGCGGCTGCCATATTTGTAAAACCAGTGTGAATGCGCTCGAAGAATGCGCGGTCTTCGCGCTCGAAGCGATCGAGTTCACGTTTCTTGAGTCGTTCGAGCAAGATATCAAGTGGCACATCGATGAACACGACTAGGTCGGGCCAGCGCTCTCCGATTGCCCAGTTATTGAAGCGCCGAAGTTCGTCGATGTCTAACATCCGCCCGTAACCCTGGTAGGCGAGTGAAGAATAAACGCTGCGATCACTGACGACATGTTTACCCTCCGCCAGCGCAGGGTTGACGATGTCTTGCAGGTGTTGCGCCCGATCGGCCGCCATCATCAGCGCCTCAGACCTGGGAGACAGCCCCGTATTAGATGTATCGAACATAATTTCACGCAACGCCGCACCCAACTCGGTGGCGCCAGGTTCGCGCGTGGCCACGCCGTTGAGCGTGGTTGCTAATCGGGTCACGTGCGTCGACTTGCCACACCCTTCAAGGCCCTCAAAAGCGATGTAGCGCGCGCTTGTCATTAATTCACCTTATTGGTTGGACTATTCGGCGGCGGTTGTTGAATTTTTGGTCGCGACCTTCTTAACTGCCTTCTTTGCAGCTTTCTTGGCCTTTTTGACTGGCGTCTTCTCAGTGGCGGTCTTTTTTGCGATCTTTTTAGAGGTTTTCTTCACCGTTTTTTTAACGACTTTTTTTGGCGCAGATTTTTTTACACTGGCGCGTTTGCGCCCTGTCGAGGGCCCGGCGTCGCGACGCACGGCAAGCAACTCGAACGCGCGTTCTGGCGTTACGTACTCAAGTCTGTCGCCGCGGGTAAGGCTGGCGTTCGTCTCGCCGTCCGTTACGTATACACCGAACTTGCCATCCTTGGCGACGACATTTTTGCCGCTAACCGGGTCGACACCGAATTCGCGCAGCGGTGGTTTGGCCGGCCCGCGTCGACCATATGTGCGCGGCTCGGCAAGTTTTGCCAGTGCTTCTTCGAGCGTGATCGTAAGTATCAACCCTTCAGATTCGATCGAGCGACTCTCTTTGCCCTTGCTCACATACGGTCCGTAACGACCGTTTTGTGCGGTGATCAGTTCGCCGTCAACTTTGTCGGCGCCAACTGTGCGCGGCAGTGACAGCAGTTGCTCGGCTTGGTGCATCGTCATCGTCTCGAGGCTCATCGTCTTGAACAGCGACACCATTTTTGGTTTTTCGAATCCGTTTGGAAATGCCTCGTTCGTGCCCCACTGCACATATGGACCATAGCGACCATTTTTCAAATAGACGGGAAGATCGTCGATATTGCCGATGGGCTCGTCGTACTTCGGCGCCGACAGCAACTCGACTGCGACGGCGACGCTCAATTCGTCGGGCGTCAAGGTCTCTGGCACCGAGGCGGTGTTCTCGCCGCAACGCACGTACGGACCGAACTTGCCAGGGCGCAGAACGATCTCTTCGCCGGTCTCCGGGTGCGGGCCGACAGGGAAGGCATTCAGCGCGGCGGCGTCGATGTTTTCGATGTTGTGATCTACGAGCGGCTTGA
>JAYTUM010000020.1:0-2795 GCA_043744575.1 Acidimicrobiales bacterium
CATGTATTTGTGGCCGACCTGAATTCTCCCGTTCTCAACGATGACGACCGTCATCACCTGCTCAAGGTGTTGCGGGTGGCGGCGCACGAAGTTGTCTCGATCTGTGATGGCCGCGGCTCATGGTGCACCGCGAGCATTTCGCATGATGGCGAAATACGCGTCACTGGCGCAGTGATAACCTCGGCTGCGCCGCAACAAACACTTACCGTCGCCTTCGCCCCGACAAAAAGCGACAAACCCGACGACGTTGTGCGCAAACTTACGGAGATCGGCATCAATCGAATAGCTCTTATCGCCGAGTCTGATCGCGCCGTTGTGCGCTGGGTGGGTGACAAGGCCGATAAGCATTCGCGACGCCTTTCGCGCATCGCCCGCGAGGCAGCAATGCAGTCGCGGCGGCTGTGGGTGCCAGAGGTGACGCCGCCGATGCCGCTCGCCGTTATAGTCGCCGAGTATTGCGCGGCCCTGGGCGAGCCGAGCGGCCAACCGATCACATCTGCGCATACATGCATAGCGATCGGGCCAGAAGGCGGCTTCAGTGACGCAGAGTTGGCGACGACAACAGATCATGTTTCACTCGGCGATGGCGTGTTGCGCGGCGAGACCGCGGCCATCGTTGCCGGGGCATTGCTCGCGTCCCGGCGCCTCGCCGGTAAATTTACGGACAACGAATGAGTGCATCTGAAGACGATCTTGCCAAGGCTTCGCCGTTTGCCAAGCTGGTGGGTGAGCGGCTGCGCGCGATTCGGCAACAAAAGAGCCTCTCGCTAAGCGAGGTCGAGCGGCAATCAATGATTGAGTTCAGGGCATCCGTGCTTGGCGCCTACGAGCGCGGCGAGCGCAGTATTTCGGTGCCGCGCCTCGAGCGCCTAGCCCGCTTCTACGGTGTCACGGTCGATCAGTTGTTACCGCGCGAGTCGCAGCGGGTACAAGATAATCAGGCTGGCACCGCGGCGCCAACTAAGTTGCGAATCGATGTTGCCAAGTTGTCGCAGCGCGAGGGCGCGAAGTTCATGATGCTCGAGCGTTTCTTGCGCATGATTCAGGTTCAGCGCCAAGACTTTAACGGCAAGGTGATTACCGTGCGCGCCCACGACACGCGAGCGATCGCCGTGATGCTCGATGTCGCCGTCGACGATGTCGGCACCAAGCTCGCCGAACTCGATTTGCTATTTGTTCCTCCATCTTCGTAACTGCCGTGCAACTCGCCGCCAATGCCCACGGCGTGTACCTGCACATCCCATTTTGCGCCAAGCGCTGCGACTACTGCGCCTTCGCGACATTCACCGATCGCCATCACCTCGCGACCGCATACCTCGACGCCATGCGCGACGACGTCCGACGCGCCGTTGCCGCAGGCATGCCGCGAGCGACGAGCGTGTTCGTCGGCGGGGGCACGCCGACCAACGTGCCAGCGCACGAGCTGATCGATGTGTTACGTGAAATACCGCTCGCGCCAAACGCCGAGGTAACCATCGAGTGCAACCCCGACGACATCACGCCCGAGATAATGCGCACTTACCGTGACGGCGGAGTCAACCGCATCAGCATCGGCGTGCAAAGCACCGTGCCGCACGTTCTCGCCGCGCTCGGGCGCACCCACAATCCCGACAATGTGCGGCGCTCGGTCGAAGCGGTGCGCGAGGCGGGCTACACGACGTTTAACCTCGACATCATCTACGGCGCAGCCGGCGAAACTCTCGACGACTGGCGCAATACTGTCCACGACATCGTGGCGCTCGATCCGCCGCACGTTTCGGCGTACGGACTCACGGTCGAGGCCAACACCCCGCTTGCGTCGCAACCCGAACGACACCCCGACAATGACGACCAGGCCGACAAGTACGAATTGGTCGACGACCTGTTCGCCGCGGCCTCGCTACAAAACTACGAGATCTCGAATTGGGCTAAGCCCGGCCACGAGTGCGCCCACAATTATTTGTATTGGATGCAAGGTAACTACGACGGCTTCGGGTGCGCGGCGCATGCCCACAAAGACGGCCGCCGATGGTGGAACGTGCGGACCCCGGATCGCTATATCGAATTGATCACTGCTGGCAAGTCGCCCGAATCGAGTTTCGAGAACTTAGATGATCAAACCCGAGCCATCGAGGCGCTGCAATTATTGCTACGCACTAAAGAGGGCGTTCCGACCGATGCATTCGCAGCGACCGATATCGAATTCATGAACGCAATGCTTGTGCCGCGTGGCGACCGCCTGGTGCTGACTCGTGCGGGTCGGTTGATGGCCAACGAGGTCGCGATTCGCCTGCGCGTCCCGGCCTCGAGCAAATAATTTGTGACAGATTAGAGTTCGGCCATGACCAACGCGTCGCCTCCCAGCACGTCGACTCGCTGCAACGGCTCCATGGTCGCCTCCGCCGATCAACTGGCAACGCAAGCCGGGATGGCGATCTTTGCGCTGGGCGGCAACGCAGTCGACGCGGCAATTGCCACGAATGCCGCAATCGCGGTTACCGCGCCTCACCTCTGTGGCATGGGTGGCGACCTGTACGCGCTCGTGCACGATGGCAAAACCGTCCACGCGCTAAACGCCAGTGGTCGAGCTGGATCCGGAAGCGACGCCGCGAAACTGCGAGCAGAGGGTCACTCCACAATGCCGTTTCGCCACGACATCCGATCCGTAACGGTTCCCGGGTGCGTCGACGGATGGGTCGCGCTTCACGAACGCTTTGGCCGGCTGTCGCTAAGCCAACTGTTAGCGCCCGCTATTCGTCTCGCCGAAGATGGTTTCCCCGCCTCACCACTGCTCGTCGGGTCAATTCGGATGCTCG
>JAYTUM010000021.1:0-2787 GCA_043744575.1 Acidimicrobiales bacterium
CGATCAACTCTCTCGGCGACGACGGCGATCGCGAGAAGTACACGGATGCGCTGCGCACTTTTCTTGAATCGCACCGTGATGCGCTTTCGGCCGAATCGCTGGCCACACTCGGCCGTAACCCGCTGCGCGTACTCGATTCGAAGCGCGCCGATGATCAGGCGGTGATCGCCGCCGCGCCTAAAATCAAAGATTTTTTGAGTAGCGGGGCCGCCCAACATTTTGAGACCGTTCTCACCGCGCTGCAAAGCCTCGGCGTGAAATTTGCGCTCGAGGATCGCCTCGTGCGCGGGCTCGACTACTACCGCCGCACGACTTTCGAGTTTGTTTCGACCGCTTTGCAGGCAGCGCACACCGCCGTCGGCGGCGGCGGTCGCTACGACGGCTTGGTCGAGGCCCTCGGAGGGCCGAGCACGCCGGGCATCGGTTTCGCGCTCGGGCTTGACCGCACTCTGTTGGCGTGCGACGCCGAGGGCGTGTTCGCCGCGCCGTTGATCGCGGTGCAGGTATTCGTAGTCGACACCACAGGGGGCGCGAACGCGGCGCAGGTGTGTCAAGAATTGCGCGCAGCCGGTATCAGCGCTGATCGCGCGTTTGACAATCGCAGCATGAAAGCGCAGATGAAGGCTGCCGACCGCAGCAATGCCAAAATTGCGATCATCGTCGGCACAGACGAGGTCGCTTCTGGCACAGTCGTGATGAGACCGATGGCCGGCGGCGAGCAAATGGCGATTGCGCGCGTCACACTGATCGAGTCAGTTCGCAAGGAGATCAGTAGAAAATGAGCAAAGTTGTGAAGCAGAACGTCGCCATCGATCCGACGATCGACCAGTCAACATCGTTGCGCACGCACCTGTGCGCCAGCGTGCGACCCGAACATATCGGTACTCGGGTGACTCTATGTGGTTGGATCGCAAGGCGACGCGAGCACGGCGAGCACCTAGCCTTCATCGACCTGCGCGACTACAGCGGCATCGTGCAATGCGTCGTCGACAACGCCGCCGATGTGCGTAGCGAGTGGGTAGTGCAGGTCACCGGAAGGGTGCAGGCCAGGCCCGAGGGCACCGTGAACACCAACATCGCCACGGGCGAAGTTGAGTTGACCGAATGCGTAATCACGGTTCTTAACTCGGCCGAGCCGCCACCGTTCCCAATCGATCAGCGCGCCGACGACGTTGACGAGAGCGTGCGCCTTAAATACCGCTACCTGGATATTCGCCGCGAGCGGATGCAGCGCAACCTGCGAATTCGTGCCAAGGTTAACTCGGCGATCCGAGGAGCGATGGAGGCGCAAGCCTTCGTCGAGGTCGAGACGCCGCTGTTGATGCCGAGTACGCCGGAAGGCGCTCGCGAATTTTTGGTGCCGTCGCGCAAAGAGCCTGGATCGTTCTATGCCTTACCGCAGTCGCCGCAACTCTGGAAGCAGTTGTTGATGGTGGCCGGAATCGATCGCTATTTTCAAATTGCTCGCTGCCTGCGCGACGAAGATTTGCGCGCCGATCGCCAATACGAGTTCACGCAGCTCGACGCCGAGATGAGTTTCGTGACCAAAGACGATGTGCTCGAGGCAATCAGCATGGCTGTGCTCGCGGCGGCAGCGTCCGTGATCGGCGGCACCGAGCCAGAGATCGAGCGCATTACCTGGCACGACTCCATGAATCGCTTTGGCGTCGACAAGCCCGACCTGCGATTTGCAATGGAACTTGTGGACGTCACAGCGGTGTTCGCCGCGACCGAGTTCAAGGCCTTCGCTGCGGCCGAGTGCATCAAGGGTATTCGCGTAGATTCCACCGTCTACCCCGAGGCGGCGGCATCTGGCCGCAACAAGTTGGACGCGATGACCGATCGCGCCAAGCAGATCGGGGCCAAGGGCCTGGTCTGGATCAAAGTCGGCGCCGACGCAATGCTGGATTCGCCCGTCGCTAAGTTCTTGTCCGCTTTAGAGCAGGCGCTTTTGGTAACCACGCTCGGCGCCAAACCCGGCGACTTGATGTTGCTCGTGGCCGATTCGTGGGCCACTACTTGCGAGGTGCTCGGCCAACTGCGCAATGACATCGGCAGGCCACCAGTGCACGAGGGGCCGTACAGGTATGTTTGGGTAACCGACTTTCCCCTGTTCATCGGCATCAACGCGACGACCGGCAAGCCGCAGCCGGGCCACCACCCATTTTGCCAGCCGCACCCCGACGACATTGGGCGACTTGAGTCAGACCCGATGACCGTGCGCGCGTTGGCGTATGACCTCGTGCTCAACGGCTGGGAGCTTGGCTCGGGTTCGATCCGAATTCACGACCCAGAGATGCAAAGGCGCGTGTTTCGCCAACTCGGCATCTCTGACGAAGAAGCCGACAAGCGCTTCGGATTTTTCTTGCAGCCGTTTAAGTTCGGCGCACCGCCGCACGGTGGGTTCGCGTTCGGGATTGATCGCTTGGTGGCAATCTTGGCGGGTGAAGACAACATTCGCGAAGTAATTGCCTTCCCCAAGACACAGTCTGGAAGCGATCCTATGACCAACGCGCCGACGCCCGTGAACCCAGCCCAACTCAACGAGTTGGGCATCCGCTTGATGCCACCGCCCGCCAAGAACTAGAGCAACTACGGTAAGCCTCATGGCTGACGACTTATTTGCCGCCGCAGTGCGCGATCGACTGCGTTCGCAGGCGCCACTCGCGGCGCGGTTGCGGCCGAGAACCCTCGACGAGGTTGTCGGGCAGCGGCACCTAGTTGCCAAGGGGGCTCCGCTGCGGGTGTTGATCGAGAGCGATCGGCTGTCGTCGGCCATATTTTGGG
>JAYTUM010000022.1:0-2757 GCA_043744575.1 Acidimicrobiales bacterium
GCGTCGCGTCGCTTGCACCATGCTCCGATTAACAAACCGGGGGTTGGCAGCGATGTCAAATCTTTCGCCGAGTGCACAGCGATATCGGCATGACCATTAATTACGGCTTGCTGCACTTCTTTAACGAATATTCCCTGGCCGCCGATGATGTGCAGCGGTACATCAGCGCGTTGGTCGCCGAGCGTTTCGACAAATACGAGTTCAACAGGTTCACCACCCGATGAAGTCGTGATCGCTTTGGCAACTATCTCTGCCTGTGTGCGGGCCTGCGCACTCGAGCGAGTGGCCAGGCGAATCATGATTGGTTCAGATCACTCGATATCAAATAGATCGCGCAACGCTGCGGCGATGCGCTCGCCTTGCGGGGTTCCAGCGCTGCTCTTCAACTGCATCGACGGCGAGTGCAACAACTTGGCGACAATCGCCTTTGTCAAGATTTCGATCTCTTCGCGTTGTTCGGCGCTCAGGCTCGAAAATCTCGACGAGAATCGTTCAACTTCGTCGCGGCGCAGAGCCTCCGCGCGCTCGTGTAACTCGGCGATTAGCGGCGCAGCCTGTCGGGCGATGAAATCTTGCCCAAAGCGCTCAACTTCCTGCGAGACGATCTCACGTACTTGATCGGCCTCAATTTTGCGGGCCTCGATGCCGATCTGCGCCCAGTCGCGCAGATCGTGCAGGTCGCGCAATGTGACGCCGGCGAGTTCACCAACCGAATGCTCAACATCGCGCGGCATCGCGATGTCAACAATTAACAAGGGCCGCGCCCCGTCGTGCGCAGCCCTTACCATTTCCTCATCGATGATTGTTTCGCCGGAACCTGTGCACGTCAAAACGACATCGGCGGTGGCGATTGCTGTTGCCAAACTCTCAAAATCGCCGACCACTGCGCCAACTCGCTCGGCAAGTTTCTCGGCTCGCTCGGCACTGCGATTCAAAACCACAATGTCTGTGGCGCCCTCGCCAGACAACGCACGCGCAATGCCCGTGCCCATGTCTCCAGCGCCAACGACTAACACCTTGCGCCCGCTCAGCGACCCGAGTAACTCGCGGGCCATTTCGACGGCCGCGTATGAGACCGAAGCGGTGCTCGAGCTAATTGCGGTTTCAGTGCGAGCGCGCTTGCCCACCTGTACCGCGTACCTAAACAGCATGTTTAGTGTCGTTCGCGCTGTTGTTGCTTCGCGCGCGCGCTCCCATGCAACTTTTACTTGTCCGAGAATCTCTCCCTCGCCGATCACTGCCGAGTCAAGACCACATGCCACTTCGAATAAGTGCGCCACGGCGGCGTCGTCGTGCTGACTATAAAAGTGTGGCAACAGTTCTTCGGGAGAGAGCCCCGATAGTTCGCTAAAGAAATCTCGCACATCTGCAAAGGCACCGTGAAACTTCTCGGCCACAACATAGACCTCAGTGCGATTGCAGGTCGAAAGAACGACCGTCTCGCGAACATTGTCGCGCGCCGCCAGACCGTGCAATGCCTTCGCAAGAGCATTTTCACTAATGCTCACTCGCTCGATTACGTCAAGCGGCGCTGACCGATGGTTGACCCCCATCACAACTATCGACATGCGCCGACCTTGTCGCGACTTAGTTGTTCGTAGTACCCGAGAATTTGCAGCTCGACGCCGAGATCGACACTGCGCACTGAAATTGCAGCGGGTACGCTGAGCACGACCGAGGCGAAGTTCAGAAGCGAGCGCACCCCTGCGGCGACCAGCAGGTCGGCGGCCTGCTGCGCGGAGGCGGCAGGTGTCGCGATGACCCCGATTGTGACTGCGTTGTCACGGACGATATTTTCAAGTTCGTCGATATGTTGCACGCGCACACCACCGACTAAGCCGCCAACTTTTTTGGCATCAATGTCGACGACGCCGGCAATGGGAAACCCCCGCGAGGCGAAGCCGCTGTAATTCGCCAACGCCTTTCCTAGATTGCCGGCGCCAACAACCACGACCTTCCAGTCATTGAGCAAACCGAGTTCGCGTTTGATTTGATACACGAGATACTCGACTTGGTAGCCAACTCCACGCGTTCCGTAACTGCCGAGGTACGAAAGATCTTTGCGCACCTTGGCGGCATTGACGCCAGCGAATGCTGCCAATTCGTCGCTCGACAACTGATGCACATCTTTAGCTATTAAGCCGCTGAGGATTTGCAAGTACACAGGCAAACGCGCCACCGCCGCCCCAGGTATCTTTCGGCGAGTATCAACGACCACGCCACAAGGGTAGGCGTTCGTGCGTAATTTCACGAAGTTGACTTAACTACATTTCGACATAGCCTGCAACGTAATGCCCGTTGTCACAACTGCACTCGCCGGCGCAGCCACCCTGATCGCTTGCGCATTTACCCTCTCCAGCATGGATCGTTGGTTGCGGCGTCGGGCACCACACGAACTGGCCTGGACGGTAGCAATGGCGCTGTTCGCCGTCGCCTCATTTGGGCTGTGGTGGGCCGAAAGTACCGGTTGGACAATGCTCGTCTTTCGAGTATTTTTCTTGTGCGGCGCAGTGCTCAATGTCGCATGGCTCAGTCTGGGCACCGTCTACCTGTTGGCGGGCAAACGCCCCGGCGATATCACGCGAACGTGGCTTATCGCTCTGACGGGTTTCGCCACTGGTGTTCTCGCCACATCGCCGGCCAAGACCGCCATCATCGACAACGAGTTTCCGACCGGTCGCGATGTTTTCGGCATCTTTCCGCGAATATTGGCCGCAGTTGGATCGGGAGTTCCCGCGCTCATCATCATTATGGGTG
>JAYTUM010000023.1:0-10620 GCA_043744575.1 Acidimicrobiales bacterium
GGGTGACTACTGAATCGACCCTGGTCATATTCGTCAAATCACTGCGGTTCACTGTGTTTTCTCCTGCATGAGATGATGTTCTTCAGTAAAAGTAGACGCGGGATCATGCGACCTGATTGACCGCGACCAATGTTATCTCGTAGTCCAAAGGGCTGACCTGTTCGCTCTTGGAGTACTCGTGGTCGCTATAGTGCTCTCCCATGCACCAGGTCGGCGTAGACAAACGCAGTGAGCGGAGTGAGCATTGCTAAAGAACCTTTTGGATCCGGCGATTCTCTACTTTTTCCTCGGTGCGTTCATCGGTGTGATCCGATCGAACCTCGAGATCCCGGCCCCAGTTACAAAGTTCTTGTCCCTCTATTTGCTGTTCGCCATTGGTTTCAAGGGCGGTCAGGAGTTGAACAAGGTCGGATTCACAGCCGAGACCGGCAAGGTAGTAGGTATCGCCATATTTCTTGCCTTGGCGATACCGGTCTGGAGCTTCGTGATCCTGCGTCGCAAGGTGAACCCATTTGATTCGGCTGCCATCGCCGCAACATACGGCTCGGTGAGCGTGGTTACTTTCGTAGCGGCGTCCCAGTTTGTTGCCGCTAGAGGGTACCCGGCAGGGGGAGCCATGACGGTGGCGCTCGTGATGATGGAATCCCCGGCGATCGTGATGGCCGTGCTCCTAGCCACGTGGGCCCGCAGCCGTGCCGGGGCAGACGCGTCAGATGGTGCTCTTCAGATCGGTATTAAAGGTGTCCTCCATGAAGCGTTCACCGATGGCGCGCAGCTTCTATTGATCGGGAGTTTCGTGATCGGTTACGCTTCGGGCGCCGATGGCGGCAAAGCAATGAACGTGTTCGTCGGCGACCTGTTCAAAGGATTCCTGGCCTTCTTTTTGCTTGAGATAGGTTTGCTCGTGGCCCGCCAGTTGCGGGAGATGCGCGATGTAAGCCCGTTCCTGATCGGGTTCGGCCTGGTGATGCCGCCCGTGAACGCGATGGTGGCGATTGGCATTGGGCAGCTGTTTTCGCTCAATCGAGGCGATCTTACGATCCTGGCTGTACTTGCGGCAAGCGCCTCATACATCGTCGTGCCGGCGGTTGTTCGGTTCGCGATTCCCGAGGCTCGCCCGAGCCGATACTTCGCGATGGCCCTCGGCATCACGTTTCCGTTCAATATCATCGTAGGGATTCCGTTGTATTACGCGATCGCGAGCCGGATCGCATGACAAGCCAGGAGTGTGCATTTTGCAACAGGTGAAGCGCATTGAGATCGTGGTCGACTCCCTCGACTTCAATAATTTGGTTGAAGAACTAGATGCTCTCGGCGTGCACGACTACACGGCAATGAAGGGTGTCTTCGGTCGCGGAAGCCGCGGCGATCGCGGTGGCGACCCCTTTAGCGGTGCGTTCGACAACACCTACGTGTTGCTCGCATGTTCGCCCGAACAGGTTGACCTCATCGTTGAGACCGTGCGGCGCATCTTGGTCGGACGAGGAGGCATGTGCCTCGTTTCAGACGCGGTCTGGGTCCGTCACTGAGTTCGATTTTCGTCTTTGGCTCCAACTAGCTTTCGCCGATTGTCAGACGAGAATGCGACCATCGGTTACGAATTGCACGGCGGCCTCAAGTTCTGGCGATAAGTAGCGGTCGGGCCCTGGGCCAGCAACAACTTGGCGCAAGCGATCGCGCACGGCGCCAGTAACGGGCGCAGGTTGCAGCGGCGCACGCAAGTCGAGCGCGCGGGCAGCAGCGACTAACTCGATCGCCACAATTCGCGTCAAATTTCTAACACTCAAACGCAACTTGCGCGCCGCGTGCCAACCCATCGAGACATGATCTTCTTGCATTGCCGAACTCGGAATCGAGTCGACGCTCGCCGGCACCGCCAGCCGCTTGTTTTCCGATACCAGCGCGGCCTGCGTGTACTGCGCGATCATTAGGCCAGAATCTACGCCGGGGTCGTGCGCTAGAAACGGCGGCAGACCCTGCGAGCGCGACTTGTCGAGCATGCGATCGGTGCGCCGCTCCGACATCGAGCCAAGGTCGGCAACGGCGATCGCCAAGAAGTCGAGCACGTAACCGACTGGTGCTCCGTGAAAGTTGCCGTTCGAACTGACTCGACCGTCTGGCAACACAACAGGGTTGTCGATCGTGGCCGCGAGTTCACGCTTGGCGACTAACAGCGCGTGCGCCATCGTGTCGCGCACGGCTCCAGCAACTTGCGGCGCGCAACGCAACGAGTACGCATCTTGCACCCGATCGTCGTCATGCAGGTGCGAGGCAACCAGTGGCGAGTCCTTGAGCGCAGCCAACATTCGCGCCGCGCTCACGGCTTGGCCTGGGTGCGGGCGCAACTGGTCATGTAACTCGGCGGCAAACACGGCGTCCGTGCCGAGCAAAGCCTCGACGCTCATCGCCGCGACGATATCAACCGAATCGCACAACATCGCCATGTCGGCGAGCGCCAAGATCAACATACCGAGCATTCCGTCGGTGCCGTTGATCAGCGCGAGTCCTTCTTTTTCGCGCAGTTCGATTGGCGCGATTTTCGCGGCGGCGAGTAGCTCGGCAACTGGCCACTCAACACCATCGACGCCGACCGCCTCGCCCTCGCCCATCAACACGAGCGCGCAATGAGCGAGCGGCGCGAGATCGCCACTACAGCCGAGAGAACCAAACTCGCGCACAACGGGGGTGATTCCGGCATTGAGCAACGCCGCCATCGTCGTCGCCACAATCGGCCGCACCCCCGTGCGACCCGACGCCAGAGTTTTGAGCCGAAGAGTCATCAACGCGCGCACCACCTCGCGCTCAACGGGTGCGCCGACACTGGCCGCGTGCGAGCGAATCAACGAGCGTTGCAACTGCGCGCGCAGCTCCGGCGCAACGTGGCGAGTGGCCAGTGCCCCAAACCCAGTCGAGATGCCGTAGACGGGCTCCGGCGACGCGACCAAGCGGTCAACGTGCTCGCGCGACTTCGCCATCGCCGCCATCGCCGTGTCTGAAATGACGACTCGCGCATTATCGCGGGCAATTGCAACCACTTCGTCGACAGTCATCCCATTGACATGGATAATGACATCGGGCATGCATGCAATCTAGTTCGGCAAGTTCGCGCTGCACCCTCGTGCCAGAATGGCACCATGGAAATTTTTATCGGACTCCTGATCGTTTGTGTAATAGGTGTTGGCGTTATTTTGTCGCGGCGCCAACAATTCGGCCGGACCAACGGCCAACCGGCTCAAGTCGGGGTTGCGCAGTCTGGGCCAGTTTTCGATCAAGTCGCGCTTGTCGAGGCAGTGCGCACAGCCGTCGACTCGCAGGTGCGCCAAGTCACCCAAGAGGCGCTCAACAACGCCAACGCCCAGGTCGACCGCCTGTATACGGCGCGCTCGCAGACGATGACGAGTGACGCCAAAATCTTGCTCGACCCCGTCGCGGCGCAACTCAACGAATTGCGCGGCGCAGTGACATCACTGCAAACCTCATACGACGCGAGTATCGGCCTCAGCGGCGCCATTAGCTCGCAGATCAATCAACTCAACACGACCACTGCCGCACTGCACGGCGCGCTCAAGTCGAGTAGCGCGCGCGGCGCGTGGGGCGAACAACAACTGCGCAACGTCATCGAACTAGCGGGCATGGAGTCATACTGCGATTTCGATGAGCAAACCACACTCGCCAACAACGATCGATTGCAACGCCCCGACGCGGTGATCCGCCTGCCCAACCACAGCCGCGTCGTGATCGACGCTAAGACCCCGCTCGACGCCTACTTACGCGCGCAAGAAGCACCAGACGCAGCAACCCAAGAGCGTTTCTTACAAGAGCACGCCAAGGTGGTGCGCGAGCACGCCAAGGTTTTGGCCGACAAAAAATATTGGACGCAGTTCGATCGCGCGCCAGAGTACGTGATCATGTTCATCCCCGGCGAGTCGTTCTTGTCAGACGCGTTACGCGCCGACCCAACTTTGCTCGAGGTGGCGATGCGTAGTCGCGTGTTGATCGCCTCGCCCGTCAACTTACTCGCACTCCTGCTCGCCGTCGCCAAGGGATGGCAGGCGTTTCAGATCGCCGAACACGCCGAGAAAATCGCGTTACTCGGCAAAGAACTTTACGAGCGCATCGCCACCGTGCTTGAGCACGTCGACAAAACAGGCCGCGGCCTCGAGACAGCGATAAAGGCATACAACTCGATGGTCGGATCGCTCGAGAGTCGCGTGTTGCCGACTCTGCGCAAATTCAAAGAAACCGGCATCGCCGTTGGCGAGCTCGAAGACGTCAAGGCCATCGACTCTGCGCCCCGACAGCTGTCTGCCCCAGAACTTGAGACCGGTCAACTAAACATCTAGTACGCTAGAGACCATGATTGCTGCACAAGTTTGGCACTACTGGGTGGGTTTAATTTTGTTGATCGCCGGTATAGGCACGATCATCGCGTTTGTCGGCGGGTACCTCAAAGAGGTCACCGCCCTCAAGTACCCAAACCGCAAACAGCACCAATCACAGAATTAATCACGCGAGGCACATGCCCGCGCTCGCCGATCAGATCAAGAATCACGAACTAGTAGTCGACTCCCTAACTCGTTGCGAATTTGCAGCGGCGGGCACCCCGGTTACGTGCGCCGTTTCTGGAGGAGCCGACTCGATGGCGCTTCTAGTGCTGGCTGTCGCCAACGGTTGCGAAGTAACCGCCGTGCACGTCGACCACGGGATGCGGCCAAACTCTGCCGACGAGGCCTATGTCGTGCGCGACCTGGCGCACCAACTCGGCGCGCTGTTTGAAGCAAAATCGGTGCACATTGAACCTGGCAGCAACCTCGAGGCCCGCGCCCGCGATGCCCGTTACGCCGTTCTGCCTGTAGATGTTCTGACCGGCCACACCGCCGACGACCAAGCCGAGACGGTGTTAATTAATTTGTTGCGCGGCGCTGGTCTGCGCGGCTTGTCGGGCATGCAACCAAACAGCCAACATCCAATCCTGAAGTTGCGCCGCAGCGAGACTCACAAATTGTGCGCCGCACTCAAGATTAATATCGTCTATGACTCGTCTAATGACGACCCGAAGTTTCAGCGCAATCGAATTCGTCGCGACCTAATCCCATTGCTCGACGAAATGTCAAAGCGCGATGTTGCGGCGTTGCTGGCGCGACAGGCAGATGTCCTGCGCGACGACGCCGAGTTACTCGACGAGTTGGCCAGCCACCTTGATCCACTGGATGCGGTAGCGCTGGCGAATGCCCCCATCGCCCTCGCCCGCCGGGCCATTCGCGCCTGGATCGCGACCGAGCACCCGCCAGACGCGGCAACTGTTGAACGAGTTCTTAGCGTCGCGCGCGGCGAAGTCACGGCGTGCGACATCGGGCTCGGTCGTCAAGTGCGCCGCAGCCAACAACGTCTGCGAATTGAGCCGTAAAACATCCCATTTTTCAGACTAGAAGCACTTTTGATGGTGTATCGTCTTGGTGCAATGTCGAATAGATCCCCGCGAGACAAAAACGGTAACAACTAGTGCCCCCAAAATTGCGCGGCAAGTGGGCCCTCGGGATTACCCCCCGCAACCTGACCTGGATCATTAAAGACAAGCTCGCGATTTGCGAGCGCCCGGGCGGTTTTGGCGCCAATCATCGCCGCGTGCGACGCCAAGAGGAGATCATCTGGCTGCGCGAAAACGACTTCGGATGCGTGGTCTCGATCATCGGCGCGCCACACAACTTGCACAACTACGACGAATTGCAATTGCCATATCGCCACCTCCCGCTAACCGGTACCGAAGACATGAACCAGTGGCTAAAAAAGTTTTATTCCGACATTTCGGAACTGCTCGGCAAAAACCTCAAGATCGTTGTACACGCCGAAGAAGTCAGCGAGCGTTTGATCGGCCTAATGGGTGGATACATCCGCTGGTCCGGTTTGCTCGACGACATCGGCCAAGTAACCATGCTCACCGAGCGCATCGGCGGTCGCCAGCTTGACCCTGTCTCGCGCGAACTGATCATGACCGTGCACGAGTTGCGCTAATCACCAAATCGGCAACCCAAATCGGTAACTAAGTCGCAAGCCAGTTCGTAAAACAATGCGCGTAGTTGTTGTCGGCGCAGGCATTTCAGGATTAATGGCCGCGCGGAAACTTGCCGAACACCACGAGGTCATCGTTCTAGACAAGGGCAAAACCCCAGGGGGTCGCTGCGCCACCCGGCGAATTGGCACCGCGACTCTCGATCACGGCGCCCAATTTTTCACGACTCGAACGGCCCAATTCGAAGCAGTTGTTGAGCAATGGGTTAGAGACGGCGTGGCGCGCGAATGGTGCCGCGGTTTTGATGCTGAAGGCGACGGGTTCCCGCGGTACATCGGCACCCAAGGCATGACCGCGATAACCAAGTACCTGGCTCGCGGCATCGACGTGCGCAGTAACTCCTTTGTGTTCGCGATCACACGCACGAGCGGCCCGCAGTCGTGGAGCATCCGCCTCGACGACGGGACATCAATCGCCGCCGACGCGCTGATTGTCACCGCGCCGCTGGCGCAGTCATACTCGCTGCTGATCACGGCCGACGTCGAAATGCCGGAAGAGTTGTACAAAACCGAATACGACAGAACTCTCACTTTGTTGGCGACGCTCGACGGCCCGACCAGCATCCCCACGCCGGGAGCGCTTCAGAACCCAAGCGACGTGGTTGCATTTGTTGCCGACAGTGCTCAGAAACAGATCTCGGCGACCGCGGCGATCACACTCAACGCCACCGCCGCGTTTAGCGAAGCACATTGGGCGACCAATCCCGACGAAGTGCACGCCATACTTCGCGATCACGCCCGGCAGTTTCTCGGCGAGAGCAAAATTGTTGAGAGCCAGCTCAAGCGATGGCGCTTCGCCACACCGCGAACAATTTGGCCCGAGTCGTGCTGGGTCAACGACTCGCTCGCGCTGGCGGGCGACGCCTTTGCTGGCCCGCGAGTCGAGGGTGCGGCTGTTTCCGGCCTAGCGGCGGCCGCAGCGATCCTCAGCGAATAACTGAGTTGAGCAGAACGGCGGGCGCGGCGCGAAGCGCATCGGTGACATCGCCGCTGGGCAACTGGTCGCACATACTTTGGGCCATTGCCACGTAGTCGCGGGCGCTGTCAATTGCCTTGGGCAACCCAGAACCATCGCGCACGATCGCTAGCGCGCTGTCGCGCTCGGCAAAAGTTAGTGGCTTGCCAAGAATTTCGCGCAACTCGTTCGCCCTCGCGGCGCCATCGGCCAACGTCAAGAGCACTGGCAGCGTATATATGCCCTCTTCCATGTCGTGACCTGCTGGCTTGCCCAATTTGGCATTTGTCGAAGTGATATCCAAAATGTCGTCGACGATTTGAAACACCATCCCGAAATTTGTGCCGTAATTCGTGAGTGTCTCGACCTCTGAAATATCCCGCCCCGCCACAATCGCCCCTACGCGCGCGGCTGTAGCATATAGACACGCAGTCTTTCCTTCGATACTCAGTAAGTACGATGGCACCGCACGCGAAATATCGTAGGTGTGGCGCAACTCTTCGATTTGACCCTGACACAACTCGCCAATAGTGTTGGCCATCAGCGACGCGATCTCCGTTCCGAGCGTTGCAGCGATGCCAGAAGCGCGGCTAAGCAAAAAATCACCAGCCAAGATCGCCTGCAGGTTGCCCCACTTGGCGTTCACCGTCTCAACTCCGCGGCGCGTCATGCCTTCGTCCATTACGTCGTCGTGATACAGCGAACCGAGATGCACAAGTTCGCACGAAATACCGCCCATAATCACGTCGTCAGAAACGGGCGCCGCCCCGCCAATCTGTGCTGCGGCAATTGTCAGCACCGGCCGCAGGCGCTTGCCCCCCGCAATAATCAGATGTGAAGCAATTTCGGTTAAATAGGCGTCTCGCGTGCGCACCGCGGCGATCAACGCCGACTCCACGCGATCACGGTCGGTATCCATGCATGGCAGATCTAGGAGTGGTGACACCAAAGCCATGGATTCAGGCTAGACAGAATTACTTGTGAATCCGCGAACGATCTGGTGCACTCGGTCTCTCACACTCGATCGGGCAAGTACAGCGCGTCACACAGATGTGTCACTTACAACATGGGGAGGTGGAGTTAGAAAGGTACACTTATGCCAAGGTTCGCAGTCAAGAAAAGGCGGTCACGCACGTGTTCGAACGCTTTACCGATAGGGCCCGCAGGGTCGTAGTACTGGCGCAGGAAGAAGCCCGCCTGCTCAACCACTCGTACAT
This sequence comes from Acidimicrobiales bacterium, assembly GCA_043744575.1. Taxonomy (GTDB): domain Bacteria; phylum Actinomycetota; class Acidimicrobiia; order Acidimicrobiales; family Ilumatobacteraceae; genus UBA3006. The sequence continues at coordinate 8,242 of JAYTUM010000023.1, forward strand.
CGGCACTGAACACATCTTGCTGGGCTTGATCCACGAAGGCGAGGGCGTCGCCGCCAAAGCCCTCGAGTCGCTCAACATTTCGCTCGAAGCAGTGCGCTCCCAAGTCGAAGAGATAATCGGCCAGGGTGGCTCATCTCCGTCTGGTCACATTCCATTCACACCGCGAGCCAAGAAGGTGCTCGAGTTGTCGTTGCGCGAGGCCTTGCAACTCGGCCACAACTACATCGGCACAGAGCACATCCTGCTCGGCCTGATTCGCGAGGGCGAGGGTGTCGCCGCGCAAGTGCTCGTCAAACTCGGCGCCGACTTGAGCCGCGTGCGCCAGCAAGTCATTCAATTGCTTTCTGGATACCAGGGCCCTGCCGGTAAGGGAGAAAGCCAGCCAGCCAATGCCAAAGAAGAACAGACCGATAAGGGTGGCAGCCAGATTCTCGATCAGTTCGGTCGCAACGTCACACAACTTGCGCGCGAAAACAAACTCGACCCCGTGATTGGCCGCCACAACGAGATGGAGCGCGTCATGCAAATCCTCTCGCGTCGCACCAAGAACAACCCAATCTTGATCGGCGAGCCAGGAGTCGGCAAAACGGCGATCGTCGAAGGACTGGCACAAAAAATCGTGCGCGGCGACATTCCAGAAACTCTCGCCAACAAGCAGTTGTACACCCTCGACTTGGGCGCCCTCGTCGCCGGTAGCCGCTACCGGGGTGACTTTGAAGAGCGTCTGAAGAAGGTTCTCAAAGAAATCAAAACTCGCGGCGACATCATCTTGTTCATCGATGAGATTCACACTCTCGTCGGCGCCGGCGCCGCAGAGGGCGCAATCGATGCCGCGTCAATCTTGAAGCCGATGCTCGCCCGCGGAGAGTTGCAGACGATCGGCGCCACAACGCTCGACGAGTTTCGCAAGCACTTCGAGAAAGATGCCGCCCTTGAGCGTCGCTTTCAACCCGTCAAGGTCGAAGAGCCAAGCGTCGCTCACACCATCGAAATCTTGCGCGGCATTCGCGATAAGTACGAGACTCATCACCACGTCACGATTACTGACCAGGCTCTCGTCGCCGCGGCCAACCTCGCCGACCGCTACATCTCTGACCGCTTCCTGCCCGACAAGGCCATCGACCTGATCGACGAGGCCGGCAGCCGTCTGCGCATCAAACGCATGCATACCCCGCCCGACTTGAAAGAAGTCGAGAACAAGATCTCCCAAGTGCAGGACCTTAAGAAGAAGGCCGTCGAAGAGCAGCGCTTCGAAGAAGCTGGTCGTCTGCGCGACCAAGAGCGCGCCTTGCTCGAAGAACGCCTTCAAAAAGAGGCTGAGGTCAAGGCCCAAGGCATCGACCTGTTCGACGAAGTCAACGAAGAAGCGATCGCCGAAGTTCTCAGCCTTTGGACGGGCATTCCGGTGTACAAACTCACTGAAGAAGAGACCGCCAAGTTGCTGAACATGGAAGCCGAGTTGCACAAGCGCATCATCAGCCAAGACGACGCAATCAAGGCCGTCAGCCAAAGCATTCGCCGCACGCGCGCCGGCCTCAAAGACCCAAAGCGCCCGAGCGGATCATTCATCTTCCTCGGACCGACTGGCGTGGGCAAGACCGAGCTTGCCAAGACTCTCGCCAACTTTTTGTTCGGCAACGACGAAGCGCTGATCTCTCTCGATATGAGCGAATATATGGAGAAGCACACCGTCAGCCGCCTCGTTGGTTCACCCCCCGGCTACGTCGGTTACGAAGAGGGCGGCCAGTTGACAGAAGCAGTGCGCCGCAAACCGTTCTCTGTTGTGCTTTTCGACGAAATCGAAAAGGCTCACCCCGACGTCTTCAACACCCTGTTGCAAATTCTCGAAGAGGGTCGCCTCACCGATGCGCAGGGTCGCACCACAGACTTCCGCAACACCGTGATCATCATGACCTCCAACCTCGGTACCCAAGATTTACGCAAGGCCAATGTCGGATTCGGCAAAACAGACGAAGCACTCTCCTATATCCGCATGCGCGAGAAGGTCAACGAGGCGCTCAAGGTGCACTTCCGGCCAGAGTTTCTCAACCGCATCGACGAAGTCATCGTCTTCCACGAACTGGGGATAAGCGAAGTCGTGCAGATGGTCGATCTCATGGCTAAGCGACTCATTGCCCAGCTCGAAGGCCTCGGCCTCGGTCTCGAACTCACGCAAAACGCCAAGGAACTGCTCGCCAAACGCGGTTACGACCCCCAACTTGGCGCTCGACCGCTGCGCCGCGCGTTGCAACGCCTAATCGAAGATCCGCTTTCAGAGAAGCTCTTATTGAAAGAGTTCAGCGCCGGTCAAATTGTCGTCGTCGGCACAGAGGACGACCCAGACAACATCGGCGAAGTGCGCATGAAATTCACCGCAGT
>JAYTUM010000024.1:0-2706 GCA_043744575.1 Acidimicrobiales bacterium
CATAGTTGGAGCATGGAAACCAAAATCAATCAGACGCTTGGCGATGTCATCGACAGTTACTCCCGATGCCTTGGTCATTGGACGCACATCCAAGATGCACTCGTGGGCGATCAGGCCGTTGATGCCCGTGTAAAGAGTTGGGTAGTGAGCGGCTAGGCGCTTGGAGATGTAGTTGGCGCTCACAATTGCCTGCACGGTTGCCTCTCGCAGGCCGCGCGAACCCATCAGCGAAATGTATGCCCACGAGATAGGCAAGATTCCCGCCGAGCCGTAAGGCGCCCCTGCAACTGGCCCTACCGCGTTGGTTCTGCTCCCAAGTGGCGTGAGACCTGGGACGAGCGGGTGCGTGGGTAGAAATGGCGCCAGGTGTTGCTTGACCCCGATTGGTCCGACGCCAGGTCCGCCGCCGCCGTGGGGAATACAAAAGGTCTTGTGCAGGTTGAGGTGGCTGACGTCGGCGCCGAATTTGCCAGGCCGGGCCACGCCGACTAGCGCATTAAAATTGGCGCCGTCGAGGTAGACTTGACCGCCGTGCTCGTGCACAAGCTCGCACATTTCGACGATCTGTTCTTCATAAACGCCGTGCGTGCTCGGGTACGTGATCATTAGCGCCGCGAGTTTGTTGCCCGCCGAATTGCATTTTTGCTGCAAATCGCCCATGTCGATGTTGCCGTGGTCATCGCACTTGACGACGGTGACGCTCATGCCCGCCATCACGGCGCTCGCTGCATTTGTGCCGTGGGCGCTCGATGGGATCAAGCAAATTTGTCGCTGTAAGTCGCTGCGACTGGCATGATAGGCGCGAATCGCGAGTAGTCCAGCGAACTCGCCCTGGCTGCCAGAATTGGGCTGCAAACTGATGGCGTCGTATCCCGTGATCTCGATAAGCATGGTTTCGAGATCAGTGATTATCCGTCGGTATCCAACGCTGTCTGTTGTCGGGGCAAACGGGTGGATGTCGGCAAACTCCGGCCAAGTTATAGGCATCATCTCGACCGTGGCGTTCAGCTTCATCGTGCACGAACCGAGTGGGATCATCGTGCGATCGAGAGCCAGATCTTTGTCTGCCAGTCGACGGAGGTATCGCAGCATTTCGTGCTCGCTGTGGTAGAGAGCGAACACGCTCTGGGTCAAGAAATCGTCGGTGCGGCGAATGCTTAAAGGCAACCCGGACGGCGCATTACGGCACAAAGAGCCGACTTCGTCGACTGCAATCTCGACGCCGAACGCTCGTAGCAACCGACCAACGATCGATACGGTCGTCGTCTCGTCGAGGCTGGCTGCGACGGTTCGGCTGTCGACGATGCGCAACAGTATGTTTTCCTTCAACGCGGCTTCGCGCACTTCGAAGGAGTTGTCAGTGTCGATGGTTATGGTGTCGAACCAGGTCTCATTGCGAACACTTATGCCGCGCGCGCGTAGTGACGCAACCACCTCGTTAGTGAGCGCATGTACCCGCTGCGCGATACCGATCAGCCCGTCACGGCCATGCCAAACGGCGTAGAAACCGGCAATGTTGGCCAGCAACGCCTGGGCGGTGCAAATGTTCGATGTGGCCTTATCGCGCCTGATGTGTTGTTCGCGGGTTTGCAGGGCCAGACGCATCGCGGGTCGACCCATGGTGTCGGTACTGACGCCAACGAGTCGGCCGGGCAGCGCACGCACGTGCTCATCGCGTGTGGCGATGAATCCTGCGTGCGGACCCCCGTATCCCATCGGCACGCCAAAGCGTTGCGCCGAGCCGATCGCGATGTCGCAGCCGAGTTCTGCAGGCGATGTCAGCAACATGCTCGCCAGTAGGTCGGTGGCACACACGACCAAGGCGCCACGCTTATGCGCACTCGCACAAATACTTTTAACTTCGACATCGCCAACAATCATGCCGCTCGATGCCGGTCGCGAGATCAACATTCCGAAGCATTCGGCAGTGGCCAGTCGATCGATATCGAACAGCGCCACCTCGATGTCGATCGCGCTTGCCCTTGTGCGCAGAACCGCAATCGTCTGCGGGTGCGTGTCGCGATGTACCGCGAAGACATTGCTCGAACTCTTCGATACCCGGTGCGCCATCGCCATCGCCTCCGCGGCGGCCGTGGGCTCGTCTAGCAACGACGCATTCGATATTTGGAGGCCCGTCAGTTCGCTTATCAGTGTTTGAAAATTGAGCAACGCTTCGAGTCGACCCTGACTTATCTCGGGTTGGTACGGAGTATACGACGTGTACCAGGCCGGGCTTTCCAGAACGTTGCGCTGGATTACCGGAGGGGTGTGCGTGCCGTAGTAGCCGAGGCCGATCAGGCTCGTGCGCACGGTATTGTGCGCCGCGATCTCGCGCAGACTTTCCAAGACTTGCTGCTCGGTTTGCTCCAACCTGAAACTAGGCAGTTCGCTAAGCAAAATACTGCCCGGCACTGCCTGAGAGATCAACTCTTCGGCGCTGTCGACGCCGAGCAACTTCAGCATTTGATTTAGATCTGTCGCGTCCGGTCCGATGTGGCGACGTGCGAATGACTCAAGTTTTGTTTCGCGCGAACTATTAGAAGGTGTCATGGCCGAGTCTCTCGGATGCGTAGCAATCGGGTCGCAAAACATCTGTTGATGCCTCGCACCCCAGCTGTTGGTGGCCCTGAGAGCTTCCCGCATCTGTCAATTACGGTTTCCCCTTCGGTGGGGAAGTGGGTAACAAGCCCAATTCCCGCTTTCCAG
>JAYTUM010000025.1:0-2706 GCA_043744575.1 Acidimicrobiales bacterium
CCAACGTCAACAGTCTTTCCTGTCGTCATTCCCCGCTTCTGTTGCCGGGCTGCGGTGAATTGGCCCCGTGCGACCTTGCGGCTCACGGTTGCTCTCTACCCCCTAATTGCTTAGGCGGCGAGAGCGAACTGCTTGTTGGCAGTTATATTTTTGCCCCGTTTTACGAGTCTGAGCAACTCGGGTCGCACGCTCGAACAGCGACACTGACGTCGAAACCTGTCAGCCCCGTGTACTTACTTGCATTTTCAGTATACGCCGAGCGTGCGCGAAGTAGTTAAGAATTCATGCCCTTGTTCTGGCGGCCTTGCTCGCGGCGCATTTCGAGTTGCGATTCTCTTTCGGCGATTGCCTGGCGTCGGTCTTGGCGTTGGCGGCCCTTGGCCAGACCGAGTTCGACTTTGACGCGACCGTTTATTAAGCGCAGCGAGAGCGGCACAAGCGTGAGGCGTTCTTTAGCCATGCGTGCCTGCAGCCGGTGGATTTGTTCAGAGTGCAACAAGAGTTTGCGCGAGCGCATCGGGTCGTGCGCGCCAACGCCGACTGCAAAGCGATACGGCGCGATATGTACGCCCTCGAGCCACATTTCGTTGCGCACGATGTGGGCGTAGGCGTCGGCAATTTGCACCTGGCCTTGGCGCAGGCTCTTGACCTCGCTACCGTGCAGCACAATTCCGGCCTCGACTTCATCCAAAATGGTGTAGTCGTGCCGTGCCTTGCGATTGCTCGCAATCAACTTCGCTCCCGAAGCGTCGATTTTTTTATTCATAGTGCCGTTTAAGCGTACCGCTAGCCTGAATTTGATATGACGCAAGAATCATCAACTCCGCTGCGCGTTTCGCTGGCTGTGCTCGAACAAATGGGCGAGCACAGCATCGCGCGTTATCGCGCCCCGAACGGTTTTGAAGAGGCGTGCGGGCTGTTGGTCGGCACGAGCGCCAACAGCACTGTTATCGAGTTTCATCCATGCGTCAATGTCGCGGAGTCTGCGCGCATTTATGAACTCGATGCCAAGCAACACATGTTGATTGAGCGCGATGTCGAAAGTCGCGGGCTCGAGGTCATCGGAGTGATGCACAGCCACACTCATACCGAGGCATTTCCGAGTGCTACCGACGTGGCCCGTGCCCCAGACCCCAGCTGGCACTATTTGATTGTCACGCTGATGCGCGGCGTGCCCGAACCGCGCAGCTACAGGATCGTGGCAGGCCAGATTTCCGAAGAACATATCGAACAGGGCTAGTCGCCCGCACCTTCGCGCTGTACAATTATGACCTAGTAGGTCAACAATCGGCGGGCTGGCAAAAGGCAAGCCGTTTATGGAGTACGCGCAATGGTTCCACTCGAAAACATCCTTGATCTCATCGGCGACACGCCGCTGGTCGAGGTCAGCAACTTGTCGCCAAACCCAAATGTTCGCCTGTTTGCCAAATTAGAAAATCAAAACCCATTCGGCTCGGTCAAAGATCGAATCGCTAAGGCGATGATCGAAACGGCGATCAAAGAGGGCGCGTTAGTACCGGGCCAGAGGATCATGGAGCCTTCGTCCGGAAATACCGGTATCGCATTGGCCGCGATCGCCGCACTAAGGGGCAACCCGATCACAATTTTGATGCCGGAGAGCGTTTCGATCGAGCGCCGCCAAATGCTCGAAGTATTTGGCGCCGAGATCATCCTCACGCCGGGCGCAGAGGGTTCGAACGGCGCCGTAAGTCGCGCCGAAAAACTTGCGCTAGAGCACCCTGAGTGGTGCTTTTTGCATCAGTATCAAAACGATGCCAACCCCACGGCGCACTACGAGGAGACCGGGCCAGAGATTTGGCGCGACTGCCCAGAGGTAACCCACTTCGTCGCCGGTCTCGGCACGAGCGGCACGCTGATGGGTGTAGGTCGCTATCTCAAAGAACGAAATCCGAATATAAAGATCGTCGCCGTCGAGCCGCCTATCGGCGAGCGCGTTGAAGGTCTGCGCAACTTGGACGACGGTTACATTCCGCCGATTTTTGAGAACTGGCACGGCATCGACTTGCTCGATCGTAAGAGAGTTGTGCGGCCGCGCGAAAGTTTAGAAATGACGCGCAGGCTCGTGCGCGAGTGTGGCATCTTCGCTGGCATCTCGTCGGGCGCGTCGCTCGCGGGTGCACTTAAGGTGGCGAGCGAAATTGAATCTGGCGTGATCGTGTTCATCGTCTGCGATGGCGGTTGGAAGTATTTGTCGACAGGCGCCTATACCGACGATCTCGACATTGCCGAAGCGGCCGCCGAAAAGATTATCTACTTTTAAATTCGCGCGGGTCGTTGCGAGCGAGACGCAGAGTTGTGTTAACCGCCTGCGACCAACACGCACAGGCCGACCAGCACGATCAGTGCCGAGGTGATGCGTCGACGATGGTCGCCCTCGTTGAGCATCTTCCAGCCGGCGAAGGCGGCGATAACGACGCTCGACTCGCGCAACGCGCCGACGTATCCGACGGGAGCGTGCTGGTAGGCGATCATGATCAAGCCGTAGGCGACTGTTGAGGCGATGCCAGCGGCGCCCATGATCTTCCAGTTGGCGCGGATTGTCGGGATCATTTCGTGTCGACGGGTCGCTGCCACCCACAGCGTAGTGAGCACGCCCGCGGCGACATTTAAGGCGAGCGCGTAAGCGATCGCGTTCGATTGCCTCGTGCCGTGGCCGTCGACGACAGAGTAGATAGCGATAGTCGA
>JAYTUM010000026.1:0-2682 GCA_043744575.1 Acidimicrobiales bacterium
GTTCGGCGATCGGCCGCAGGTTTTGCACCTTGGTAAGCACTGGATCGTTCAACCATCCCTTTATAAAGTTCTTGCCGCTCAACTCATCGGTGGCACGCGAGCCATCTGGCGGCGGTTCGCCCGGAAGGTATTTGCCAGTAAGCACTCCCTGGGCAATCGGCGACCACACGATTTGCGAAAGCCCTTCGCGCTCGCAGGCTGGCACGACTTCTTTCTCGATCACGCGCCATAGCATCGAATACTGCGGCTGATTAGATATGAACGGCACGCGCAGTTCGCGGGCGAGTTGGGCGCCGCGGGTGATCTCGTCGGCAGTCCACTCAGACACACCTATATATAGGGCCTTGCCCTGGCGCACGATGTCTGCGAATGCGAGCATGGTCTCTTCGAGCGGCGTCTCAACATCAAAGCGGTGGGCTTGGTACAAGTCGACGTACTCGGTGCCGAGGCGCCGCAGCGATCCGTTGATCGACTCGACAATGTGCTTGCGCGATAGGCCGCGATCGTTTGGGCCCTTGCCCGTCGGCCAGTACACCTTGGTAAAGATCTCAATGCTTTCGCGGCTCACGCCCGCAAGCGCGCGGCCGAGCACGCCCTCGGCCTTGGTGCCCGCGTAAGCGTCCGCGGTATCGAATGTTGTGATGCCCAACTCGAGCGCGCGCTTCACGCATTCGCCTGCTGTGTCTTCTTCAATTTGACTGCCGTGAGTTATCCAGTTGCCGTAACTGATGGCCGATACTTTGAGTCCGCTGCGTCCGAGATACCTAAATTCCATATCGAGAATCTATGGCGCTGGCGCGACCAAACCACTATTGACAGGCTTGCGCATCCATACTGGCCCCGCGAGCACGCAGCCGAGCGCGACCAACATCGCCATCACGACTCCTGTAATCGAAAAGGCAACGGTGCGACCAAAGTGTTCGTAGGTGATGCCCGCGAGCGTCGCGGCGATGCCGCCCATGAGGGTCTGTAACCCGCCGAGCAATCCAGCGGCGCCGGCTTGCCGCTCGATCGGCGCGACTTGAGCGACGGCGATGCCAGTACCCGTGACCGTTAGTGAATCCAATACGGATTGAGATAAGCCGAGCCCGAGCATTAGGTAGGGGCTGCCGAGTGAGCCGTAGGCGAACATGTAAACAGCTCCGAGACCGAGGCCCAGCGCGCTGACGCGAAACGGGCCGTGGCGTTCGGCGATCTTGCCGCCGACGGTGCCGAACAAAATCCACGGCAGGCCGAAGATGGCGATGCCCGCGTTACCAATCCAGTTCGGTGCGTTCATATCTCTCATCATCACGGCCCACAGCGGATCAAATGTGCCGATCATCAGGTACAGCGCAAGGCCGATCATGATCGCGCCGACGAGCGCCCTATTTTTTAGCAAGTCGATTGCAAATCGTTCTGTCGGGCGATCCTCGACTGGCGTTTCGGGAATGTGCAGGAACGGCAGTGCGACCGCGCACACTACGAGCACAACAGCAATAACCAAAAACGGAGCGGCCAGCCCAAACCTGCCAACTGTTACTGCCGAGAGCAGTGGCCCAAGAGCAAAGCCGCCAACCTCGATCGAAACACCACGACCCAAATTTTTTCCTAAGTTCTGGGGGTCTGCGACAACCACAATGCGCCGAATAGCGGGTATCGCCATGCCCGCGCCGACGCCCATCAAGAATCGTCCAGTCAAGAAGGCATTCAGCGTCGTCCCCTCGCCCATAATCAGTGCGCCGACTACGTTGGCTAACACGCCGAGGGTTAATAGCCGGCGCGCAAAGCCCTTGTCGGCCATCGGGGCAATTGTTAACTGCGCGGCGAAAGACGTAAAAAAACCGACCGCGACGATCAATCCCAGCTTCGACTCGGTGATGCTGTATTTATCGCGCCAGTCGTCGAGCATGGTGAACATGACGCCGTAGCCCGAAGCCAAGACGCCGATAGTGACCTGTAAAAACAGGATTGATCGTTTTGGATTCACCGCGCAACTTTAGACGACGTGGCTTGACTTGCAGCGACGCGACGCCGCTACAGTCAAGTCACCAAGAGAACTCAAATTATTAGGAGAGTCGCCATGAGCAGCAGCAGCATCATCAACTTCAACAAGTTTTACATCAACGGCGCCTGGGTGGAGCCAAGTTGCGGCACTCTGCAAGTATTCGACTCGATCACCGAAGAGGTCATGGCCACAATCCCATCCGGGACCGCAAAAGATGTTGACGCCGCAGTCGCCGCCGCTAAGGCCGCATTCGAGCCATGGTCAGCGACGTCAATCGAAGAGCGGGCCAAGTTTGTAAAGCGCATCGGCGAGGCCCTCGGCGCCCGCATGGACGAAATAGCCACCACGATCTCACGCGAGACCGGCATGGTCAAGTGGTTGTCACAGCTGGTGCAGGTTGGCTTGCCGATAAACAGTTTCAATCAGGCCGCGGCGATAAGCGAGACGTTCGAATTCGAAAAAATGATCGGCTCGTCATTAGTTGTGCGCGAACCCGTTGGCGTCGTCGCCTGCATTACGCCGTGGAACTATCCGTTACATCAAATCGCGGCCAAGATCGCCTACGCGATGGTCGCTGGATGCACGATCGTGCTGAAGCCGAGCGAAGTTGCACCGGTCGACGCATTTATATTGGCTGACATCATCAACGAGGTCGGCCTGCCGGCTGGAGTATTTAACTTGGTCTCAGGCATTGG
>JAYTUM010000027.1:0-10328 GCA_043744575.1 Acidimicrobiales bacterium
CCCCGACTAACGCTCGTGGCCGAGGCGATGTTGTTCGGCTCGCAGCCGTTCATTCAAGACGCCTTGGTCGTTGCATTGAGCGAGACGCATCTGGAAGTAACACGACTTAGAGATGCGTTTCGCGAGCGGGCGCACGCCCTAGTTAATGCGTTTGAGGGATCAACTGCCGTTACGGCACGCATGCCAGAGGGCGGCATGTTCATCATGTGCGACATTCGCGCGACCGGGCTAACTGGCGAACAGTTTGCGTGGCGCTTGCTTGAAGACGAGGGCGTCGTCGTGATGCCCGGCGAGAGTTTCGGCATCGGCGGTGCGGGGCACATTCGTGTTGCGCTGACCGTCGATTCGAGCGTCTTGGTCGAGGCGTGTACTCGCATTCGCCGACTCGCCGTAAAAATTGTCGAAGAGAGGTCGTGAGCAAGATGCGCGTCGGCGAAGCAATCATCGATCTGTTGGCGCGCGAGTACGGCGTCGATGTTGTCTTTGGCATCCCCGGCGTGCACAACATCGAGTTGTATCGCGGGCTACATACTTCTGGCGTGCGCGCGATCTCGCCGCGCCACGAGCAGGGCGCGGGGTTTATGGCCGACGGCTGGTCGATCGTGACGGGCCGCCCCGGCGTGTGTGTGCTAATTAGCGGCCCAGGGTTGACCAACGCGCTGACCCCAATCGCGCAGGCGTACCACGACTCGCGGCCGATGCTGGTGCTGGCCTCGACGACGCCAACGAACGCGCTGGGTAAAAGTTTCGGACCGCTGCACGACTTGCACGATCAGGCGGCAGTGGCGCACACGGTGTGCGCGTTTAGCGAAACCGTCACAGAACCCGCCGAGTTACCGGGGCTCATCGAGCGGGCGTGGCAGGTATTCACGTCGCAGCGGCCGCGGCCAGTGCACATTGCCGTGCCGATGGATGTTCTTGAGCGCGAGTGCGAAGCATTTGTTCGTGTTCGCTTGCCCGATTCAAGACCTACACCACTAGTCGATGACTGCGACCGCGCGGCGCAGATGCTCAACGCATCGGCTTCGCTCGTAATCATCGCTGGCGGTGGCGCAAAAGACGCGGGCGTGCAACTCATCGCGCTGGCCGAGGCGCTTGACGCACCAGTCGTACTAACCGGCAATGCCAAAGGGGTCGTTCCTTCACAGCATCCGTTGTGCGGCGAGAACACGCTCGTGTTCGGCCGGGTGCAACGCGAGATCGAGGCCGCCGATGTCGTGCTCGTGGTGGGAAGCGAGCTGTCGGATACAGACCTCTACAACAATGGCCGACCGCTGTCGTTTTCGGGTGCGGTGATTCGTATCGATCTCGACGCCGACCAGATCGTTCGTCGCGTCACGCCACAGATTGCAATTGTCGGCGACTCCGCAATCGCGCTCGAGATGATTCTCGCTGGGGTTAGTGCCGGAGCATCGCGACACGGTGCCGATCGGGCCAAGACATGGCGAGATCACTCCCGCAAAAAGACATCGCCAAAGTTTGTTACATGGCTGCAGGTGATCGAAGAATCTCTGCCAAGCGACGCAATCGTCGCGCTCGACTCGACGCAACTTGGCTACAGCGCGCACTGGTGGCTGCCAGCCTCGCGCTCGCGCTCGTGGCTCGCACCATACGGATTCGGCACTCTCGGTTGCGCGCTGCCGATGGCGATCGGCGCGAGTGTCGCTGCGCCACAACGACCGGTGTTGGCGATCGTCGGCGACGGCGGCTGGCTCTTCACCGTTGCCGAAATGGCGGCGGCGAAGGAACTCGGCTGCAACATCATTCTCGTGCTGTGGGACAACGACGGCTATCAACAAATTCGCCAGTCGTTTGACGATGTGCAAGCACCGCGCATCGGCGTAGACATTTCTTCGCACGACCCTTGTATGATTGCGCGGGGCTTTGGCTGGACGGCACAAGATGTGCTAACGCCAGAGCAACTCGACGCTGCGTTGTGCTCGGCACTTGCCGCGGGCGGGCCGCAGTTCATCCGCATTCGCGCGATCTAGCGGGGGTCGTAAAGCCTTGACCGGCTGGCGCTACCATGATCGAAGAGATAACAAACGAACGGGGGCTGTGATGTTTCGCAAAATCCGCAGATTGTGTGTCGGAGTGATGTTAGGCGCAGGAACGATCGCAGCGACAGCAGCGCCTGTGACTGGCGCAGCGCCAACCTCGTGCGCAACCATCCAGGGTGGAAGTATCACCGATAGTGCCGGAAATGTATTGGTCGCAGGTTTCGACAAGTGGGGATATAACTATCAATCCCGCATTTTCAATGGTTATGTCCCAAACCTCTCTCGCCCATCGGTACCGGCGATCTCGGGCGACATGCTCGTTATGAAGTGGAGCGACGCCTGGTTGGCCAATGTTGATTGCGATTTCAACGGAAAGCTTGACCGCGGTTTGGTAGACGGGAAACAAACCGGCGGCATTAGTCGGGGTTGGCTTACGAATCACTACAACGGTAGCTACGTCGACGACAACGGCGATTCTCAGAGATATACAGACTTCATAAAAATCGTGTGGGTCGGCCCGGGTGGAGACCTGTGGGGTCAGTACACCGTGATTCAAGAGACATACAACGACACGGGCAGCGGAAATTACAGATTTAAGAACGGAGCCCTAGGCTTTGGCCTGAACGACCGGTGGGAATCGATTTCAACCCAATAATACGAAAAGCGCCGATTGTTAGCAACGCCGAGGACCGACTCAGAGTGATGCGTCGACGAGTGTTTGCGGCCGTGACTTTCGCCGGAATTTTGGCGGGCTGTTCGCCTAGCGGATCCGTATTGACGGTGGCGACAACGATCGCGGAACCTCGAGTCACAATCCCTAACGGAGTGTTAGCTGCGATGCCGACCCAAAACCGCCTCGACGTTGCTAAGGGAATATTTCAAGTGCAGTTGATCAATGGCACGTCCGACTCAGTTGACGTGATCGCGGTTCAATTTGTCTGGGATGGCTTAACTACCGACATTGCCCATCGAGAGAACCTTCTCGTAGCGGGAGACCGAATCGACTTCCCGGTGCCCCTTGCCCCGGCAAACTGTTCGGGCGAGGGCACGCAAAGCTCAATGCCCGATCTCCAAACGGCGATTGTCAATGTGACATTGCGTGATGGTCGGGTTATCGAAGTTCCCGTATTTGACATCAAGCATTTCGCCCACAATTTGTACCTCAAAGACTGTGAACGCCAGTACATAATTCGTCAGGTCGACATCCAATTTGCCGACCTGCACGAGGTCACATTCGAAGGTCGACCTGTGACGGAGGGAGTTTTGCGCCTTACTCGTCGTCAGTCAGTCGACACGATTGAAGTGACCTTCATTAGTAACACCATCAATTTTACATTTGTTTCACTCGGCGTAAGTAAAGGGCCCGTGGCGACACTCCGATCCGACCAATCAACAGTGGAAGTTCCGGTGCGATTTATTGAGGGTCGGTGCGATGCACATGCATTGTCCGAATCAAGTCAGCCGTTCAATTTCTATGCAGTCGTGCGCTTGGGTGACGGAATCGAAAGAACGTTTATAACGGTGCCGGCACTCAAAGATCAGATCCCCATGCGTAAGACGGTAGAAACTGGGTGCAAACTATTGGGCAAGAACAACATCTCTGGTTGATGATTGAGTTGTTGGTTTTAAGTGCGCATTAAGCGGGCGATGGCCGATGTGGCCTCATCGATTTTCTCTTGCGCCTGCGGCCCGCCGGCGTGCACCGCGTCGACAACGCAATGTTCAAGATGGTCGTGCAGCAGCCCGAGCGAGACTTGTTGTAGCGCCTTTGTTATTGCCGAGACTTGATCGAGAATTTCGATGCAATAGCGGTCCTCGTCCACCATCCGGGCGATGCCGCGAACCTGTCCTTCGATACGTGCGAGCCGAGTCGCTAGCTCGGTCTTTTGCATGTCGTAAGCGCTCACGAAAATCTCCTTAGGCGCAGGCTGTTGGAGACGACGAACACGCTCGAGAATGCCATCGCCGCTCCGGCCAGCATCGGGTTAAGTAATCCGGCCGCCGCCAGTGGTAGCGCCGCAACGTTGTAGGCAAATGCCCAGAACAAGTTGCCCTTGATTGTCGCCAGCGTGCGTCGCGACAACCTGATCGCGTCGACAGCGGATCGCAGATCTCCGCGCACGAGCGTGAGGTCGCTGGCCTCGATTGCGACGTCGGTGCCAGTGCCCATCGCCAACCCGAGATCGGCTTGCGCCAGTGCCGCTGCGTCGTTCACGCCGTCGCCGACCATTGCGACGACTCTGCCCTTGGCCTGCAGCCGGCGAATGACTTCTACTTTTTCGGCCGGAAGCACCTCGGCAATTACTTCGTCGATGCCCAACAACTTGGCAACGGCGTTGGCCGCGCGGGTGTTGTCACCGGTGAGCAACACTGGGCGTAATCCCAATTTACGAAGACCTGCGACTGCCTCAACAGAGGTTTCCTTGATCGTGTCGGCCAGCGTCAACATTCCGCGCACCTCGCCGTCCCAACCGACGAACACCGGCGTCATGCCTTGCGACTCGGCGGTGTCGCGCGAAGCCTCAAGGTCGTCGCCGAGTTTGAGTGACCAGTTGCCGAGGAACCGCTCGCGACCAACGACTACGGCGTGCCCGTCGACAACTCCCTGCACCCCGAGCCCCTCGGTATTGCCAAACGACTCGACTGCTCCGAGAGTGATGTCGCGTTGGCGCGCGCCTGCGGAAATCGCGATCGCGATCGGATGTTCGGACGCGTCCTCCAGCGAGCCGGCGAAATACAGAATCTCTTCGGTGGTTGCCAATTGCGTCGCGACAACATTGACGAGCGCCATGCGACCCGAAGTGACCGTGCCGGTTTTGTCAAGAACTATCGTGTCAACCTTGCGCGTGGACTCGAGGACCTCAGGACCCTTGATGAGAATTCCGAGTTGTGCACCCCGACCGGTGCCGACCATCAACGCGGTCGGCGTCGCCAAACCGAGAGCGCACGGACAGGCGATGATCAAGACGGCGACCGCGGCGGTGAACGCGGTGGTCGCTCCGTCGGTCGCCGCTGCGGTGAGCCAGAATCCGAGCGTCGCCGCAGCGAGCACGATGACAACGGGGACGAAGATTGCCGAGACGCGGTCGGCGAGTCGTTGCACCTGGGCCTTGCCGGTCTGGGCGTTCTCGACGAGCCGCGCGATCTGGGCCAGCGCCGTGTCGGCGCCGACCCTAGTGGCCCGAACTAAGAGTCGCCCGCCGGCGTTCATTGTCGCGCCGACGACAACGTCGCCAGGCCCAACTTCTACAGGAACAGGCTCGCCTGTTACGAGCGACGCGTCGATTGCCGACGTGCCCTCTTCGATTATTCCGTCGGTGGCGATCTTTTCGCCTGGCCGAATCACGAATTGGTCGCCGACCGTCAACTGTTCAATTGGGATTCGAACTTCAATCCCGTCGCGAATTACCGCGACGTCTTTGGCGCCAAGTTCGAGAAGAGCACGCAGCGCCGAACCAGAACGCCGCTTTGCCACCGCTTCGAAGTATCGGCCGGCGAGAATGAAGACCGTAACACCCGCGGCGACCTCAAGATAGATCTGACTTGATCCCATCCCCCGCTGCGGGGCGAGAGAGAAACCATGGCGCATCGACAATTCGCCGGCTGTGCCTAGAAACAGGGCGAATAGCGACCATCCGAATGCCGCCAATGTTCCTATCGAGATCAGCGTGTCCATCGTGGCGGTGGCGTAACGAAGGTTTGCCCAAGCAGCACGGTGAAACGGCCACGCTCCCCACATCACGACCGGCGCGGTCAGCGTCAGCGACAACCACTGCCAGCCGTCGAACTGAGATGCCGGCACCATTGTGAAAATCACGACTGGCAGGGCCAATACCGCCGAGATAATCAGGCGCTGGCGAAGTAAGCGAGTCGGCTCGTTCTGGTCGGACTGCGTCAATTCATCGGCGACGGGCGAATTTGCCGTGCGCGCGGGTTGAGGGATCGTCGCGGTGTAACCGGCGCCCTCGATTTGTGAAATGAGATCTTGCGCCGTTAGATCGGAACCAGCGAGGGTGATCTTCGCCTTCTCCGTTGAGTAGTTCACCGAAGCGACTACGCCATCGAGTTTGTTTAGACGCTTTTCGATCCGCGCCGCGCAGGACGCGCAGGTCATGCCGCCGATATCTAATTGGATGTCGGTCGTGCTTGGCTCGACAATGCTGGTGTTCATATATTCAACCGCCTTAGTGAGAAATCTCGACCGTGAACGAGGCCATGTGGACACTTCCTTCATGAGCGAACTCGAGAAAGATTCGATACGTTCCGATTGTCGGAAATTCGGCCATGAAGTTGACCGAATTATTGGCGTCATTGATCGCGTGGGCGTGCAGATAGCCGAGATCGCCCGCACGGACGATAACGAGATGTCCCGCAGCCCCAAGGTAAGGCTCGGTGGTGATGGATTTTCCGTTGAGCGAAATTTCAAATCTCAATGCGCCCTCTCCGAGTGATGAATCGCCGGTCAACGTCACCGCGTAGCCGTCAACATCGATGCTGCGTGTCGGTTGCGGAATCGCGACGTACTCAACGAGTCCTGGTACTGCCAAATCTGTCGCCAAGGTGATGCGCTGCGCGCCTGTGGGTTGAAAATCGGCGTAGACGCGATACGAATTCGGTCTCAGCCCAGGAAGTTCTATTCGCCACATGCCGTCGGCGTCCATCGACGGGTGCAGGTGAGCGTAAGCAACGAGATCGCGTGACAACAAAATCAGGTGCAGCCGACGCTCATTACGCTCATCGAACTTGGTAACCGAAGAACCGTCGGCGCGTAAAATTTGAAACTTGAGCGTCGAGGGCAAATTGGCCCCGACGCTGCGGGCGCTCGTGACTAGTCGATAACCATCCGCGGACATTGCCAGGCCGGACATCCCCAGGCCGGAATTCTCCGTCGACTCAATCGCACCGCTTGGCATCGTCGCGTGATCCGCGCCAGCGCCCACACTTATGGGATTAATCGATGCCCCGATTACCGCGGCAAGCGCAAATGCTCCGACTAAACCAAGCCCGAATACTCCGAGCTTCGAAGACGACCTCACAGTGCTAGTGCGAACCCAGCCTCGTCGACTGCGGAAGCGATTGCGGCCTTGTCTAACGGCAGATTCGATTCGACGGTGACCGAACCGGAGGCGAGATCAACATCGACCTTGGTTACGCCGCCCAGCTTCGAGACCTCGCTGGTGACCGAAGAAACGCAGTGACCGCAGGTCATTCCAGTCACTTTGAAAGTTTCAGTACTCATAAAATCACTCCTTCAACGAACCTGACCAACGGGCAATTCCGCTGATGTGGATACCCACGGGGGGTACCCAGCCAGCATACACCCGAATCGGCTCGTTGCAACGCCTGCTAGTTAATGCGGTAGACCACGAAAACTTTGCGCAGCGTCTCGTGCACGGTCCACACGCCCATCCAGACGAGCGGGAAGATGCAACTCGAACCGACGGTCAATTTGACGGCTTCGCCCGTCAACGTCTCGGCCGAGGGCTAGCCGAGAGGCTTTTGCGCCAAGTCGGCGACTGGAATGTCTAAGGCTCGAAAGTTAATTGTCATCTAAAAATCTCGATTCGCGAAGATGTGGAGAAGTTTGAGAATACACCTCGCCACAGCTTCTGCTACCGATTCTGCCTAGTGACCAGTCAGCGCCGACGTGTCGACGTCGCCAACTGCGAAGAAGCCGAGAGCCCCTTTGCCTACATTCGAGAACTTGTGGGTCACAAATGGATATAGGCCGTCTTCCGCGAAAGTGAACTCAACGAATCCACCCTGAGCGGGCTGCAGATCAAGAACCTGAGATCCACCCTTACTTGGTCCCGGCTTCAAAGTGTAATTGCCCTCTTTGTAGACCGTGTCAAAGATTGTCCCGACAATGTGAAATGCCGAATTCTCGTTCGGCCCATCATTGATCACCCAAATTCGATAGCGCATATTCTTCTCGACAGCTATCGGAAAGAATTTGTACTGATTGAAATAGCCGTTGAAGACAACGGCATCCCACTTGTTGGCCAACATCTTTGCGAGATCGCCAGGTTTGCCATCTGGGCCTAAATACAACTCGCTTTGCGTAATCGCAAATTCCTTATCGACTGGCGCAAGACCCGGTGGATCGATGATGATCGCTCCGTACATCCCATTGCCGATGTGATGCAATGCGGGCGCAGTGCCGCAGTGATACATAAAAGCGCCAGCGAATTCGGCCTTGTATTCGTAGACCAACGACTCACCAGGCTGGATACTGCGCATCTCATCGCTCCACGCAACTTTGCTGGCATGGAAGTCAATTGAGTGCGCCAACTTGCCTCTATTGGTGAGGGTAAATCGAAATGTGTCGCCAATTTTGCCACGAATCATCGGGCCAGGCACTTGATTATTAAATGTCCACATCTCTTGAGTAACCCCAGGCGCTACCTCCATCACTACTTCAGTTGCATCGAGCGCAATCTCGTGAACCGTAGCGGCAACTGCCGCAGGCAATACTGCGTCGCGACCATGATTGTCGGCCGCCGGCATCATCGCCGGATCGATGACTGCGTCAACCTCAGAGGGAGCAACCGTAGTGTTATCAACTGCACTTGCCCCAATCACATTTATGGCCATCAGCATGCCCGACTCCTTATGACCAGAAATAGTGCACCATGCCTCGGTCGATTTATCAAACGGACCGACCGTCACGGATTTCTTTGCCCCCGCAACCATCATGCCGGTACCTTCGGTGCCGACGACCGTAAGATCATGCGACAGTTTTCCGACATTTGTAACATTTAAAATCACATTCGCACCAGCAGCTACGTCGATGCTGGATGGCTTGACGAACATGTCGCCAATTTCAATTTCGAATACCACCGTCTCGGCACTTTTGGCGATTGTGTCACCGCCGCCCGATGGGCTTGCGCTCGGTGAACCCGAATTGGCTAATGCAAGAATTGAAACTGCGACGGCGATGATAGCAAAAGCAAAAGTTGTAATCCGCCAGCCATCATCTTGCTTGCGGCTTGCATCGGAATTTACCTGTAATTCATTCACGTCGGCCTCCTATGCGGCTAGTAGTTGAACACACTTAGAACCCTAATGATTAACGAAATTTTATTCGTTGCGAATGAACGCTTCGAACAGCAAAATCCGTCACACGCGAGTAAGGAGTACCTACTAAAAGGGTTACCTAACTAAGTTTCAGTTGGGTGAAGAGTATTGCTACTCAATTACAAAGATCTCAAGGCATCTAATGAAAGTTTGCCCGTGTACACCGCCATGCCAATTGCCGAGTGAATGTTCATCGCCGCCAGCGCGCGGATGTCGTCGATCGTTGTGATGCCGCCGGCTGCTGTGATCTCGTTGGTGGTCGCCGCGCGCAGGCGAGCAAACCACTCGAGGTCGGTGCCCTGCATCATGCCCTCTTTGTCGACGAAGGTGCACAAAAAACCGCCGCACGAGTCTTCGAGCGAGCCGATGATCTCTTCGGCAGTCGTTGCCGTCGTCCGTTTCCAACCCTCGACCACGACCTTGCCGTTTTTTGAATCGAGGGCGATGACGAGTTTTGCCGCGCCAATCTCGGCGTTGATGCGTTCGAGTTCTGGGGTCAACGCGGCGGTGCCGACGATGACCCGATGTGCGCCGAGTTCGAGCAGCTGTTTGGCCCGCTCGGCGTTGCGCACGCCCCCGCCCACGCGACACGAGGCCCGCGCGCAGAGTTGCTCGACGATCGCCGAGTTATCGCCGACGCCAATTGCGGCGTCGAGGTCAATTACTTGAATCTCGGCAAAGCCCGCAAAGCGCTCGAGCATCTCGAGCGGCGGATCGGCCTCAAGCGCCTTGCGCTCGCCCTGCACGAGTTGCACAACCTTTCCGTCTTGCAGATCGATGCACGGGATAATCATCGCCGCACCGCCAGGCCACTGCTCGCAAGAGAATTCTTAAGTTCGGCGATCGAGATTTCGCCGAAGTGAAACACCGAGGCCGCCAGCGCGGCGTCGGCATATTGCAGAACCGCGCAGAAATGCTTGATCGTACCCGCGCCGCCAGATGCAATTACCGGCACTTGCACCGAGTCGCGCACAACACGCGTCAGCGCGATGTCAAAGCCCGTCTTGACCCCGTCCGTGTCCATACTTGTGAGCATGATTTCGCCCGCCCCGAGATCGGTGCCTTGTTGCGCCCACTTCACGGCGTCTAGTCCGACGTCACGGCGCCCGCCGTGGGTATAAACACTCCAACCTAGTTGTGATTTGCGGGCGTCGATTGCCAGCACCACCGCCTGGCTGCCGAACTCTTCGCCTAGTTCGCGCAGTAACTCGGGGCGCGCGACGGCCGCCGAGTTGACGCTGACCTTGTCGG
>JAYTUM010000028.1:0-2640 GCA_043744575.1 Acidimicrobiales bacterium
GGCGCCGCGCCTGATTATCTACACAGACGGCGCTTGTTCGGGTAACCCCGGCCCTGGCGGGTGGGCTTGGGCGATCGCGCCCACCGGCGACATTTGTGAAACAGGCGGCGAACCGCACACAACGAATCAACGAATGGAAGTCGCTGCGGCGATGAACGCACTGCGCGCGCACCACGGCGAGCCTGGGCCGATTGAGATCAGGAGCGACTCGACATATGTCGTGCACTGTTTTCGTGACCAATGGTGGAAGGGATGGATTAAGCGCGGTTGGAAAAACACCGCGCGCCAACCAGTTGCGAATCGCGATCTGTGGGAGCCGTTCATCGAGTTAGTGAACGCGCGCGGCGACGTGACGTTTACTTGGGTCAAGGCCCACAACGGCGAACCGATGAATGAATTGGTCGACGCGCTGGCTGTTGCGGCGGCCCTCGGGTTCGCCTGACGGCTCGCAACGCAATAGTCTCTAACGCTATGGACATCAACGGAGCAAGCGCAATCGTCACAGGCGGAGCATCCGGTATCGGGGCCGCGTCGGCCCGCATGCTGGCCAAACTCGGAGCCAAGGTCGTGGTCGCCGACCTGCAGGAGGAAAAGGGTCAGGCGCTCGCCAAAGAAATTGGTGGGGCGTTCTGCAAGGTAGACGTAACCGTCACGCAAGACATCATCAACGCCGCCGAGATGGCCAAGTCGATGGGTCCAGTTCGCGTGCTCGTCAACTCAGCTGGCATCGGCTGGGCGCAACGCACCGTCGGCAAGGACGGCTCGTACGATTCTGCTGCCAACCTCGACGCCTTTAAGAAGGTAATTGCGATCAACCTCGTCGGTTCGTTCGACTGCATTCGCATCGTCGGCACCGCCATGAGCCACAGCGAGCCGCTCGCCAACGGCGAACGAGGAGCGATCGTCAACATCGCCTCTGTCGCCGCGTTCGATGGGCAAATCGGCCAAGCCTCGTATTCGGCCTCGAAGGGCGGGGTCGTCGGCATGACGCTGCCGATCGCCCGCGATCTTGCTGCGATCGGCGTGCGCGTCAACACGGTTGCCCCCGGTCTTATCGACACGCCGATCTACGGCGAGGGTGACCGCAGCGAAGAGTTCAAAAACAATCTGCAAAAGGGCGTGCTCTTCCCGCAGCGTCTCGGTTACCCGGAAGAACTTGCCTCGATGGTGATGGAGTGCATCACCAACAGTTACATGAATGCCGAGTCGATTCGCGTCGACGGTGGCATCCGCATGCAACCCAAATGATGTTCTAGGGCGGAGCGTGGCAGTGACCCACGTTCTACATCAACATCCGTTCACGCCTTACGACCGCTTACCGACTGTCGACCCCTCATCCTTTAGGGCGATGCCGATCATGGACGAGATGATGCCCGTGGCGATGGCCGACGAGTTTCGACACCGCGTCGGCACGAAACCGTTAGACGTCGCCAAGTGGCTGCCGAGCGACTCAGAGACTGCTCCGACAATCGAGATGAAGAAGGAGTTGCTGGCAACTCGGCGCGATGAGGTCGTGTCGTTGTTTGACGGCGGCGAGACCGCGGCGCAAGAGGCGGCAGAACTTGTTGCGCATTTCGCTGGGGTTGCGTTGCGCTCGACCGGCATCGACGCGCTCGTCGAGGCTTCGCTGCTAGTGGCCGACGACCTGACAGTTGTTGAGCCGCGCATCGGGGTCGACTTGGCGGAGCGGATGCTGTGCGTGGCTGGCGTCGTGTGCGCACCGAGCCGTTGGAAGTTGGCGAGCAAGATGGGCCAAGACATGATGGGGGTGCATCATCCGGTGGCGCGATATGCGGGCGACATCGGTGCAGCGGTTGACACGCGAATGGCGCACATTACCGTCGATCGGCCGGTGTGGCGCTCAAACTGGACAATTGAAGATCATCCCGCGCTGTTTCAACCCGAAGGGCCATTGGCGCCGCTCGTGGCAGACCCGGCGCTGTTATGGGTGCGCATGGAGCGCCAGACTTTGCGCCGACTGCCAAATTGCGACGGCATCTTATTTACGATCCGCGGCTATCAGCAACCGATCACCGACTACGTTGCTCGCGGGGCCGAGCAGGCCAAGATTCTGCATTCGCTGATCGCGCGCCTGCCCGATGACGTGGCGCGTTATAAATCTGTTTTGGAGTACCGCGAATTACTGATGCCCTGGCTCGCGCGGCATTTCTAATTTTACGTCGTGTAGTCGGCGTTGATGCGCACATAGCCATCGGTAAGGTCGCAACCCCACACCGTGGCACTGTGGCTGCCCGTCGCGAGGCTGACGTGAATGCGCACATCGGCGCCGCGCATATAGCTACTCAACGCCGCGAGCCCAGCGTCGTCGACGCGAGTGGGGTAGACCTCCTGCGTGCCAAAACGAATCACCACGTTTTGTTGCTGTATATCTATGTACTGGCTGCACTTGCCGATAGCCATCGCCACCCGACCCCAGTTCGGGTCTGCGCCGTGCACCGCAGTTTTCACAAGCGGCGAGTTGATAATCGCCTTGGCGACGGTCTTGGCCTGCTCGTAGTCGCGCGCCGTGTCTATGTGTACTTCAATGAGTTTTTCCGCACCTTCGCCATCTCGTGCAACTTGTTTAGTGAGGGACAGTGCCACTTCGTGCAGTGCTACATCAAAGGCTTTCAGATCAAC
>JAYTUM010000029.1:0-10215 GCA_043744575.1 Acidimicrobiales bacterium
CCCGCAATTCGCGGAGCGCGTGCGCAATAATTTGCCCGTCGCGTTGCTCACTATTATCGACGGCCCGCACATCGGCGCGACGCTGATGGTCGTGCCCAACTCGCCAACCGTCGGCACTCTCGGCGATCTCGAATTAGATCGCGTAGCCGCGCGCGACGCCATCGGCGAACTCGAGGCTGGCCGCACCAGCGTTCGCCACTACGGCGCGAGCGGGCAGACTACTCCCGAAGATTTGTACGACACGCCAACGGTGCGTGTTTTCGTTGACTCGTTTTCGCCGCCGCCGATCATGTGGATATTTGGCGCCGTCGATTTCACCGCAGCGCTCACCAAGGTCGCCAAGGTTCTCGGGTATTACATCGTCGTCTGCGATGCGCGAGAGGTCTTTGCCACGCGGCGGCGCTTCCCGATTGCCGACGAGGTTTTGGTGTCGTGGCCACTGCCGCTGTTCAACGAGCGCGGCGCAAGTCTCGGCGCGCGCGACGCGGTGTGCATCATGACCCACGACCCAAAGTTTGATGTGCCAGCAATTGAAGGCGCTCTGGCAACCGCGGTTGGCTACATCGGCGTGATGGGTAGCCGCAATACGCACGCTAAACGCTTAGAGCGACTTAACGAGGCTGGCATCAACAAGCCAGCGCAATTGTCTCGCCTGATGTCGCCGATCGGCTTAGACATTGGCGCGCGCACACCAGAAGAAACGGCGATCTCGATCGTCAGTGAAATTATTGCGCGGCGCACGGGCCGCAACGCACCCTCGCTCAGCGGCGGCGACGGCCCGATTCACCGCTAATCATTGAATAGCGAGAATTCTAGGTAGCGGGGTTGGCGTAACGCATCCAGCTGCCGACGCGCTCGTTCATCATCTGCACTTCCACGCTGCGCCCCCCGTAGGGCGCCTGCAAAACTGCGCCGGGCACGCCGAGATACATCGCGATGTGACCCTGCCGCCAGAGCAAGTCGCCGGGCTGCGCGTCTTTCGTGCTGATCTTCGTGGCGGCATCGAACTGGGCTTTTGAACCGCGCGCAAGTTCGATTCCTGCGACTCCCCACGCGAACAATGTCAGACCAGAGCAGTCGAAGCCCTTTAGCGGAATTGCGGTGTTGATTCGGTACGGCACGCCGACTTGGGAAAGTCCGGCGAAGATTGCGCGCTGATGGGCGAGGTCGGTGTTTGCCCACGCTGACTGCAAGTCGCGCGCCACGACGCCCAGTGTGACGGCAATGTGCACGGCAAGATCGTTCGTTTGCGTCGATAGGTCGACCAGATTTTTGGCGCTGCTGAGGTATTCGTATTGGTTGAGCGCCGCAAGCGCCTTCGCCGCCGAGTTTGAAATTAGAGCTTCTGTGCTGTCGCCGATGCGTTTTCCTGGCGCGAAACTCTGCGGCGTCGGCGAGGCCGTTTTTGGAGACGCCGCCGTTGCTGGAGACGCCGCCATCAAGAGCGCGAGCACGACGAGCGCGAGCGCGACGAGCGCAAGCATCACCACTCGCGGCACGGCATTCAACGCGACCGGATCACGATTAGCACTAAGTCGGTGAGCGAATATTGGCGAAGAGAAGGTCATTGTGGTGGTGGCTCAAACCGGGCTACGTCGGGGGGCGACGCAGCCTCATGTTTCAGCTAGGTGACAGCATATGTCATGAAACTGTAATATTTGGGGATTGTCGCCCGATCGGGCATAGTTACGGTATGAGCCAAGCCCAGCACCGCATGGGGCGCACTGTGGCGCTTCTGCTGGCCGCAGGGAGCGGCTCTAGGTTCCTAGGCGGAATTCACAAGTTGGCAGCCGACATGGCCGGCAAACCCTTATACCAGTGGGCTATCGATTCGGTGGTGGAGGCCGAAATTGGGCCGGTCATACTCGTCACCGGCGCCCTCGAAGTGACAATAGATCCGATGTCAACGGCAAGCTCTGCAATTACGGTCGCGCACAACCCGCAGTGGAGTACCGGAATAGCAGGCTCGCTGCAAGTCGGCCTCACCGTCGCCAGAAAACTCGGCGCCGAGGCTGTCGTCATCGGACTCGCCGATCAACCGCTTGTACTTGCGACGGCCTGGCGACTGCTCGCCGCCTCTCAATCGCCAATTGCCGTCGCCACATATAACGGCAAGCGCGGCAATCCGGTGCGCCTACACGCCGAACTTTGGGATGCGATACCAAAATCCGGCGACGAAGGCGCGAGATCGCTGCTGCGTATCTACCCCGAACTCGTTGAAGAAGTATCCTGCAAGGGGTCGTCGAGTGACGTTGACACCCTCGAAGACTTGGCCCGAATCAGCAACGAAATCAGAAAGCACGATTAATGGATCTCGATCACGAATTCACCGTTGAAGTTCCGGTCGCCGACGCATGGGCCATCCTCACAGACCTGCAGCGCATCGCCCCGTGCCTACCAGGCGCCGAATTAACCGAAGTCGATGGCGATATTTACCGTGGTCAGGTCAAGGTCAAGGTCGGCCCGATTCTCGCCCAGTTTAAGGGTCAGGCCAGTTTCGTTTCCCGCGACGACAGCGCCCACACCGCCACCTTGAAGGGCGAGGGCCGTGACGCCACGGGCAAGGGCGCGGCCTCGGCTCTAATAACGGCGCAACTAACTGCGGTAACTCCAACTAGCACCAGGTGCACCGTGCACACCGACCTGACAATCTCTGGCAAGGTCGCCCAATTTGGCCGCGGCGCAATGGCCGACATCAGCGACAAACTATTGACTCAATTCTCAGACAACCTCAATCAGTTGATCTCGTCCGGCGAGACCACCGCGCAAGCCGAAGTCACACCAATCAATTTGCTGGGGGCCGCGGGCGCTCCGATTCTCAAGCGCTTGATCCCTATATTCATCGCCGTCGCAGCGATCGTGCTCGTATTGCGTGTCATCATCTAACTCAGACGTTTCGCGGATAACTGAACTACTCGGTCGCAGTCCGCAGGGAAACTTTGAGGTAGTGGTGCGCACGCGACTCGGCGACCCAGTGGTGTTGCGCAATTCGCCGCTTCTGCCTAACGGAACGCCGATGCCGACGCTGTACTGGCTGTGCGGCGCCAGGGAGACAGTGCAAGTGGGCAGGCTCGAGGCCGCAGGCGGGGTCAACCAGGTTGAGGCCGAACTCGGCGCGCAGGAGATCGCCGCGTCGCACGCGCGCTACGCCGCCGAGCGCGACACGCTAATCCCCGCCAATCACAGCGGACCAAGACCGTTCGGCGGGGTTGGGGGCACGCGCATCGGCGTCAAGTGTTTGCACGCCCATTTCGGCTACTGGCTCGCCGGGGGGCAAGATCCCGTGGGCCAGTGGGTGGCCGACAAATTAGGCGCGCGGCGCATTGACTATGAAATTACGCAGCAAATCAGTCCGAAATTCATCCCCGGTCTCGCCAAATCGGTAGCGGCAATCGACATCGGCACCAACTCAACGAACCTCCTGATCGTTTCGCCAAAAGGCGACGAACTGGCGCGCGAAGTGCACGTAACTCGAATCGGCGAGGGTGTCACCGACACCGGAACACTTAGCGACGCCGCCATCGCCCGCACCCTGGCGCGCCTCAAAATTTACAGCTCGCTCATCGATCAGCACGGGGCAGCAAGAATTCGAGTGGTCGCCACAGAGGCCTGCAGGCTGGCAACAAACCGCGATCAATTCTTCGCCGCAGTCAAGGACCTGCTCGGCGTGAGGCCAGAGTTGCTCTCCGGCGCCGACGAGGGAATCCTCGCCTACCGCGGAGCCCTCGGCGGCTGGGCCCCGACCGACGAACCGACCTTCGTCTTTGATATCGGAGGCGGCTCAACAGAATTCATGGTTGGCACAACTGTTCCGACAAGCGTTATAAGCATCCCGGTCGGCGCCGTCGTCGTAACCGAGAACGAGTTTCATCGCGACCCGCCGCGACCGGAGGAATTGACTAATGCAATTGGCCTAGTGACCGATTTTCTCGACGACATCGTGCGCGATTATCCGGATCTCTCTAGTGCGACTCGAGTGATCGGAGTGGCCGGAACGATCGTCACAGTCGCGGCTGTCGAACTTGGACTAAAGACATTTGACGCCTCTCGCCTGCACGGCATGACTCTGACACGCAGCGCAGTCGAAGACGTATTTCGCACGTTGGCAACAGAACCGCGGCTAGACAGGCTGCACAACCCCGGCTTACCGCCAGATCGTGCCGACATAATAGTTGGCGGCTGCTGCGTGCTAGTCGCAATCATGCGCAAATTGCGCCTCGATTCGATAACGGTGTCGACGCGCAATATTCTTGACGGCATCGTCGCTGAACTTCTAGAAACCCAAGCCACATGAGCCGCTCAAGTCGCCGCTTCGCGCACCCGACCACCGATGTGGCGGTTTCGCTGCGGCTTTACGGCAAGCGCGTGATGTTGCGCCCAATCACGGCGCAAGACTTCGAAGCCTGGAGCGAGGTTCGTAAGCGCAACGGCGACTGGCTACTGGTGTGGGAGCCGCGAATGTCGATCGTCTCGCCTGACCCAGCAGAAAGCCGCGACGCATTCGTGAGCCGATGCTCGGCGCGAGATCGCGAGCGCCTGGCTGGCACCAACTATTCGTTCGGACTATTCGTTAACGGCATTTGCGTCGGCGAGGTCAACTTAAATAATGTCCTACGCGGTGCGGTGCAATGCGCCACCGTCGGATACTGGATTGACAAGGCCCGCGCTGGCAACGGCTACGTCGCCGAGGCGGTAGTTGCTCTGGCGCGATTTGCGTTCGACGAATTGCGACTGCACCGCCTCGAAGTCTGCATCATCCCACGCAATACCAACAGCCGCCGTGTGATGCAAAAACTCAACTTCCGCGAAGAGGGCACGGCCGAGCGCTTCCTTGAAATCAATGGTGTCTGGGAGGATCACGTGCGCTACGGCTTCACTGCTGAAGAGTGGGTCCAGCGAGCCGATGAACTCTCGGCCGACTGGCTATAGCTAAACGTCGCGACAATAAGTCGCGGCAAAACGTTTTAACTAAACGGCGTCGCGCAAATTCTCGATCTCTTTGGCGCGCTGCCGGCGAGCGGCTTTACGCCGCTTCCACGCCTTCGACTTCCAGTGCCGAAAGTTCGCTTTCTGCGCCAACTCAATACCGATTTCGGCATCGTGATGATGCATCGGTTTGAAATTTGGTCCGGGTTCGGTGACGTCGTCAGGTTCTACACCGTGACTAACCAGGTTGGCGACTTCATGTAACTCGGCGGAAATTCGTTGTCGCTCGTTGTGCGCGTGGGCCCGAGTCTCTACCTTGGGTGGAAGCACCGTCTGACGGTGCTGATGACGCTTGCTCATAACTGCCTCCTGTGATCCAGGTGAACTATTCGTATGTGCTTGCTCCCTTAACCCCAAGTTACACCCGATCTCTCAAGACGTCCAGACGGCGTCAAAACGATAACTATTTTTTGTCGATCTGGTTTTTGCCGATCTGTGCCTTAAGTTCGGCGACCCGAACAGTAAAGTATGGCTGGTCGATGCTCCATACCTGGGGAGCGAGCTCGTGCTGCACGGCATCGGCGTGTGTCTCGACGTCTGCCATCTCGGCGATCGTGCGCTTGGTCGCCGTCAACAATTCTTTGGGCACAGCCGCGGCCCGCGCTGCCATCGCCTGGGCGACCGTCATCAGCTCGCTCTCGTCGACGCAGCGCCACACCAGACCTGCCCGTTGCGCCTGCTCGCCGTCGAGAACCTCGCCAAAAACTACGGTGGCCATCGCCGTCTGCGGCCCCGCGATGCGCCGCAACATCCATGTGTGACCACCGCCGGGGTGAATACCGATGTGCAAAAACCGCGTGTCGAATTTGGCGCGCTTGATAGCAAGGCGCACGTCGCATCCGAGCGCGAGGTTCATGCCAGCGCCAACCGCGGCGCCATTAACTGCAGCGATCGTCGGAAGTTCGCTACGGGCGATGCGCAGAAAACCCTCGTAGATAACGCCCAAAGTCTTTTCGTTGGCCGCTTCGAGATCAGAAAGGTTCGCGCCCGCACAAAATGCCGAGCCTGCGCCCGTAACTACGATCGCGCCGACATTTGGGTCCATTTCGATCGTGTCCATCGCCGCGACGATGTCGCCCACCATCTGAGCCGAAAGCAAGTTGCGCTCAGTCGGATTGTTCAGTGTCAATGTTGCCACCCGATCAACGACATTCAGCAGCACCAGGCTCATAGTCAAAGTCTCGCACACGCAATGGCGTCTCGATAAACCGCAGAGTATTGTGAATAGCAATGCTCGACCATGTATTTACCGATGCAATTAGCGCACTGCGCGATGCCTTCACGAGCGCATTTCTCGAGCGTCAAGCATTCGAAGAACACTTTCAATCAGATGTGTTGCTCGGCGACCTCGTCTGGGAGACGAGTTATGGCCTACCCGGTGAGGGCCAGCCTCCGCGAGTGGTCGCGCACATAACGTTTAATTGGCCAAGTTCGAGCCAGACCATTTATCGCAGCTGGTATGTCGATGAAATTCTCGAACGGCATCCTGTGATCGAAATCGAAATCGTGTTTCGGGTGCAACGGCTTGAAGGCCAACCAGACCCCGCAATCGTTGACGACATCGCGATTGTCAATAGCCCCAAGATTGGTGATGGGCGCCTCGAGCGCGACAATATCACGGTCGAAATCTGCCACTCCAGCAACAGCGAGAATCTCGTCGACTACGCCCTCGAAATCACTTACGAGGGCGCCTACGAACTCGCCGAAGAAACCCTCTCTGACGGCGCTAGCCGGTTGCTCGACGATCACTTCGGGGCACTCGGAGGATGGGTGGCTTCGACGCTTGTAAAACTCGGCGATCTCAACCTCAGTTACCTGCCCGCCGAGGACGAGAGCGAAATTTAATCTGCTGCCTCCTGGGGCGCGATAAAAGTTAGCGGTTGCGCTCGGCTACAGCGTGTACTTCGATGCCGCCGCGGGGGCGCTGCGTCAGTTCGACTTTGACCCAGCGCGGCTTGACTGTGGTCATCACTTCATTTGCAATCTCCGCGGCCAGCGCCTCGGCGAACATCGGCATGTTGCGAAAGCGCCACAGGTACAACTTCAGGCTCTTGGATTCGATGCAATAGCGATCTGGCCCAAACTCGATGACAACCTTCGAGAGGTCGGGCTGTGATGTTACGGGGCAAATCGATGCCACCTCGTCGCTTGTAAAGCGAACAGATGAAACATGATCAGGCGCGCGAAAAACTTCGACATGATCGATCGGGTGGCGAACCGTCTCGCCCAGCACCGTCAGTGTGTCGTGCTCGTTTTCGCCGGTGCTCATAGCAATTAGCGTATTGGCAGCAGGCTCGTTAACGACACAAGTGGGCGCGGCCCGACATGCGTGATCACCTCTGATGCCGCGATCGAGCCGACCCTGCCGCAGTATTCGATTGACTCGCCACGCGTAAAGCCATATAGAAAACCAGCCGCATACAGATCGCCGGCGCCGGTGGCGTCTACTACATGGTCGACTGGCTCCGCCGCGATGTGCACAAGTTCGTCACCGCTAATTACTACCGAGCCCTTCTTTTCTCGAGTGATCGCGCCGAACTCGCAATCTTCACGCAGACG
The DNA here is from genome assembly GCA_043744575.1 of Acidimicrobiales bacterium. Lineage (GTDB taxonomy): Bacteria > Actinomycetota > Acidimicrobiia > Acidimicrobiales > Ilumatobacteraceae > UBA3006. The sequence continues at coordinate 7,546 of JAYTUM010000029.1, forward strand.
CGACAGCGCGATCTCGAAATCTTCGATCTGGTACAGCGATTGCAACTCGGTCTCGTTGCAAAATAAAACATCGACATCGTCTTTTATAAGTTTCAAGAAGTCACCGCGGTGGCGATCCACACAAAAGGAATCTGACAGCGTGAGCGAAACCTTGCGACCGGCGGCGTGCGCGTATCTCGATGCAGTGCGAAATGCTTCCTTGGCGGCATCTCGATCAAACAGGTAGCCCTCCAAGAACAAGACGGCCCCAGCAGTCACGGCGTCCTTAGAAATATCGGAGGGCTCGAGTAGCGACGATGCCCCAAGAAACGTGCTCATTGAGCGCTGGCCATCTGGCGTAACCGCGATCACACACCTGCCCGTCGGTTCTGTCGTGCTATGCGCCCCCGGGTGAAACCCCACGCCAACTTGCTTCATGTCGGCGACAAAAATAGCACCCAGATCGTCGGCGGCGATCTTGCCTATGAACCCCGCGCGCCCACCGAGGCTGGCAATGCCGTAGGCGGTGTTGGCCGCCGACCCTCCGCTGGTCTGGATTGGGTTAGTGATCCGCGAATATAAGTGCTGGGAACGCAGCGCGTCGACGAGAGTCATCGAGGCCTTGACCACCGACTCGCGAACCAAGAACTCTTCATTGACAGAGGCGATCACGTCCACCAGCGCGTTACCGATCGCCACCGCGTCGTAGCGAACGCCGTCTTGGGCGGTCAGATCGATCGGTGGCACGTGTTGAAACACTACTTGCTCGGTGCATTACCCAACTATGGTTTTCAGATGGGCCCGATCGGCACCGCGCTAAGGGTGCACCGCGACGGACGCATAGTTATCTTTACGCGCGGCGTGCGCGCGTTCGTCGACGGCATCGCCTACGTGGTGCTGCCCGCATTTCTCTTGCATCTGGGCTTCAGCGGCATTCAGGTCGGCGCCGTCGTCACGGCCTCACTGCTGGGCTCTGCCGCGCTGACGCTGACCGTCGGGGTGTGGGCACACCGCTTCTCGCCCGCGCGCCTGCTCGCTGCGTCGTCACTGTTAATGATTGTCACTGGCGTCGCCTTTGGGCTGAGCACGCCGTTCGTGGTTCTTCTCGTAGTCGCCACAATCGGCACAATGAACCCGAGCGCCGGCGACGTCAGCCTGTTCTTGCCGCTCGAACAGGCGTTACTCTCCAGCGCCGTCAGCGACTCCGAACGCACCGCCGTGTTCGCCGTCTACAACTTGGTCGGATCCCTCGTCGGCGCGATAGGCGCATTGAGTGCGGGCGTTCCCCTGTGGTTGGCAGTTCGTGCTGGTCGCACCACCGAGTTTGGCGACCGCTCCAGCTTCGTGCTCTACGGTCTCGCCGGCTTCGTGTTGCTACTGGCATATTCACAACTCTCGCCGCGACACCGCGACACGACTACGAAGAGCGAGCGCGCCCTCGGCGAATCTAAACGGATCGTATACAAACTCGCGGCGCTGTTCAGCCTCGACTCGTTCGGTGGAGGTTTTGCCACTCAAACAATTTTCGCGTTGTGGGTATATCGCCGCTTCGAGATGTCGAGTTCAACTCTCGGCGCAGTATTCTTCGCCACGGGCATGCTCTCGGCGCTGTCTTCGCTGATAGCAGTGCGGATCGCGAAACGAATCGGCCTCGTGCGCACAATGGTGTTCACGCACATCCCCGCCAGCCTGCTCTTGGTCGGCGTGGTATTGATGCCAAATGTGTGGCTGGCGATGACGCTATTTGTCTTGCGCGGCCTGCTTTCGCAGATGGATGTGCCGGTGCGCACGAGTTACGTAATGGCAGTCGTGACGCCAGCGGAGCGTCCCGCCGCCGCGAGCATCACCAACGTTCCGCGCAGCTTGGCATCTGCGCTGCCGCCTATTGCTGCGGGCTGGATGCTCGATCAATCCAACTTCGCTTGGCCGCTACTCTTTTGCGCGGCTTTTAAAATCACTTACGACCTGTTGTTGTTGTGGCAATTTCGCCACGTTCGCCCGCCAGAAGAGCGCTAGCCCTCGATCGGTCCTGCTGATGTTTTGCTAGCGCGACTCGGCCGTGAGTGTGCCATTAACTAACTGGTCGCGCAACTCGCGCTTCACAAATTTGCCAGCGGCGTTGCGCGGCAGGGGTTCGTTCATGATCACAATATGGCTCGGGATCTTAAATTTGGCGATCTTGCCATCTAAGAAACTCCACACCTCTGCGGCCGTAAGTTTCATGCCATCATTAGGCAATATCGCCACGGCCACTTCTTCGCCAAGTCGCTCGTGGGGAACGCCGAAAACGGCGGCCTCGTGCACGGCCGGGTGATCGTAAATGGCGCTCTCAACTTCGGCGCCGTAAATGTTTTCGCCCGCCCGAAGGATCATGTCTTTGACGCGGTCTTCGACGTACAAGAAACGATCCTCGTCGACGTGGCCGAGGTCGCCAGAGCGCAACCAACCTCCGACGAGCGTCTCGGCGGTGGCGTCGGGGCGATTCCAGTAGCCGCGAATCAGCATCGGGCCATAGAACCAGATCTCGCCGCTCTTGCCAGTCGGCACGGGCTGCAAGTTTTCGTCGCGAATTTCAATAATCATTGGCAGCGATGCGCGACCAGTGCTGGTGGGGTGCGAAACATACGCGGAGCCTGCGTTTCCAGGGCCGAATGCGTTGGTTTCCGTCATGCCGTAACCCAATTGGGGGTT
>JAYTUM010000030.1:0-10200 GCA_043744575.1 Acidimicrobiales bacterium
CAAGTCGGATCATTGGAAAACGATTTGCTGCGAGTCGTATTCAGCCTGGAGGCGTCGAGACAATGGGCATCGGTATCAGCGGCAGCGCGTGCACAGCGACGCGACCGATCAATTCGTGACCGCGAGACAACAGCCGCTGCACGACTACCGGCACGGTTGCCTGAAGGATGATTTCGCCTCCTGCCAACCCGATTGGCACAGTGATGAACGCCATCCCGCTGGCGGGCAAAACCACTTTGTCTAGGCCCGTGATCGGAACAGCACCCGCCGGCCCCACAGATTGCACACTGATCGAGGCTTCGTCGGCCGTCGTGTTGAGCACTACGACGGCGCCCTCAAGGCCGGCCGTGATACCGGACGGCGCAATCCAAGTCGTCGACACAGCCGTTGCCGGCATCCCGAGCACCACGGAGGTCGCTACTACGTTTCCGTCGCGTCGATTAACCACTTGCTCAACGACGATGCCATCTTGCAGTGCGGTGGCGTCACCGCCGGTAGTTTCATTGCCGGCACCGTTAACAATGTCTGAAATGGCAACAAGAATTCCGTATCGGCCGTCGGGTAGCGACGGCAACTTACCAGTGTCGAACGTGACAACTCGACCTGCTGGCGCGGTAATCGTTGCAGGTTCAAGAGTGGCGGTGGCGTCTCCCGAAGCGATGAACACTATGGTCAGCGAACGATCGTTGCTACCTGGATTGAAAATGACCAACTGCTCGAAAACATTGGGGTTCTTCTCGCCATCACTGAACCACCATTGCGGGCTGGTTGCCGACGCCCCAAGCGACATCGTGTAACCCAAGCGGCCCTCTCCGAGAAAGTGCTGCGAGCGGCCAGCAATAAGTCGACCCGAGGACGCGCGCACCGCGATCGCCAAAACTTTTTCATTGCGCGCACCCTGCTCATCCATAGCCAAGACCGTCACCGATCGTGGAGGTAATACGAACCCCTGTAAGTTCGCCGGCTCTCGCTTGGTCTCGAGAGTTACAAAACTGATGTCGACGACCGTCGCATCCGTAAACGGATTTGTGAGAACGATTTGTTCGACGCTGTCTGCGCCGGTAAAACCGTCGGCGAAGAACCAATCTTGTGCGGGCGCGTTCGCGCACAGTGCCACCGAGTCTCCGGCCAAATGCACGATATGTTGTTCGACGGTGCCAGCCGTGCCGCTTAGCTCGACCATCGCGCTGACGAATGACGCCTGAATCCCGCCGATGGCATCGACCTCCACGCCAGATCGCGCGGGAACGAGCAACGCAGTCACGACAGGCGCCTGGTCTTTGCTCAGCAGAGAAATTGTGCCCGTGATGTCGCTATCTGACGAATTAGAAATCGATATCGAGCCCGTGATCGAACCGTCGTTGGCCGGTACGCCCGGGCAATACCACGACGTTGTCAGGTGTGCGTCGCTAAAGACCACTGGCACGGCCCGCTGGGTCTCTGCGCTGCTGGCTTTTCGCGAATTGTCGTCGTGGGCGGCGTCGAAGTAAAAAAGGTAGCCGCCGACACCGAGCCCGACGAACACGGCGACTAGCCGCCGAATCATGCTCATGCGGCGACCTCCGTAAAGCTCACGTCAACGCGCTGCGTTGACCCGCGCCAGCGCCGTCGCAAGCGCCGCGCGTCTATCGATATCGCTACCAAACCGAGCCACATAAGCAACTGCACGAATACAAACAGCAGGTGCAGCAATGGTGTCGAATACACCAATTTGGCTGGACCTCCCACTGGCAGGTCGAACGCCGTGCTGCCGCCGAAGGCAACGCGCGGAGCCACTTCTGCGTTTCCGATCACTAGGCGCATATTGTTGGTGAATGGTGCGGCGAGGTGAACTGTTCCTACACTCAGTTCACCGAGAGGCTCTTCGTTAATGTCGGCGGCGTATGGTAGCGCTCTTGCTGCGCCAAGCGAACTGCTCAGCAGCGCATCTTCGCCACCTTGCGAACTAATCATTGCTGTTGCCTCATCGAGAACCGCCAGCGTTGGCAGCCAGGCTGCATTTTCGTAAATCACCAAATCGCTGGCCGAATATACGTGGCGAAAATCGAGCTGCGCCGACAGCGAATCCAGCAGACGAGTCGGCACCGGAAGTGGATTATCTGCCGACGAAACCCCACCATCGATTAGCGGTACGACGATGTAACGAACGGCCAATGGCGCCAGCAGCCTGCCGCCCCGGGCCGTGCTCTTCGAAACGATTGCAGCAATCGCCCTATCCAACGACGAATTCATCTGCGTATGCGGACCGCGCCACCTATTGGTCAGCGTCAGTTCGCCGTCGCGAGCCACCGCGTACGAAATATTTGCGTCGCCGCTAACGATGTTCTGGCTAGGCAATTGCAGCAGGCGCGCATCCCCGATGAAAAGGTTGTTGTAATCGCCCTCTGGTGGGTCAGTTGGCAATTGCACCAGCAACTGGGCAAGTGAAGTCTTGGACTGATGCCAGCGACCATTGGCGGCGCTCATAAAAGTGGGAAGCATCGAAACCAAAATCGAAATCACGACGACCCAACCGATCGGCTGGCGCCACCCAAAAACCTCCTTGCCCAAATTGTCTGTCGCCGCGGCCACACAGTTGCCGCTCGCAATTGCTAGGCCGGCCGCGACAACGACCAACAACACCGCTGGTTCGGGCATCGAGAAGCCGAGTATTCCGTGGTCTGCGGCGACTATTACTGCCCCCGAGCCGACGACTAACGCGGCCGAGCGAGCGGCCCAAACGAATCGTGTCGCGCCGACAATTACAAGTCCCGCGGCGACAGCGAGGTAGAGGCCGAGCACGACTGCGCCGAAGCGCATGCGACCGAAGTCGAGCCGCGCCAAATTAATAATACCGATATCTTCACTCGAACTTGTCGACGAACCCGTCAGACCGTTCCACACATTGTCTGCAAGCATCGAGTTCAGCCACGGCACCTGCACAATTGTCGCGCCGAGAGTTGCGACAATTCCAAAAAGTGCTGCCCACATCATTGCGCGAGCTTTCGTGCCCGCCAGCAGATCGCCCATCAGCCAGAGTACCGACACGAGTGCGATAACAATGACAAATGACGGAACGAAAGCTGCCACTGCGCCGGCCAAAAGAACTCCCCTAGCAAATAGCTGGCTGCGCTGATTAGTGGATTGCTGCGCCGACGAATTTGTGAAGAATCGAAGCATCCACGGAGTTGCCGCGTAACACAACAACGCGCCAAGACGTCCATGAGCGATCGCCATGTACGGCAGCGGAAGGGATCCGTAGACAATTGCTCCCGTGAGTCGCGCGCGCGAGTTTGCAAAGACCGCGCCGAGGCTTGCCATGCCCAGGCAACCGGCGACAACAGCGCCTAAAACGACGACCGTCTGCAACAAACCCAAATTGCCGAGAAACAACACTTGCCCTAGGGCCATCAATACGTGCGCGGTCGGTTTGGCGCCGACCGCGCCAAAGCCGACACTCGACCAATCGCTCAGGTATCCGCCAAGCATTCGGCCAATCGACTCCGAACTACTGCGCATTGGCAACATCTCGCCAACGGACGTGACACCGCTAGTAATAATGCCGCGGCTGCCAATCAAGAAAATGGCGGCGGCGGCGGACGCGGCAATAGTCATCGCCCGCGCACCCCGACCCAGTCGACTTCCTCCCTTGCGATCTTGCATCACAATTTGCTGGGTAGCCGCGCGGCGATTGCGCAAGAAGCGCGCGAACCGCGCATTGCCTCGCACCTGCAGATCGTGAATCTCGTCGGCAGCGATGCGCCTGTAAGGGCGAACTTGCCCGCGGCGCTCCACGATGTATTTAGCGTCCAACACCACGGCCACGGCAGCGCGTAATACCGCCAGCGAGGCGCGCACCCCGCCAGTAACGACTCCGACAATTGCTTCGACAAGCGATGTAGCGATCAATTGCACCATGATCACAGGCAATTGCAGGCGGCTCGAAAGCGTCGCGACTGTGCGCACGCGGTGTCGGGCCTCGAGTGCGGGTCGCGAAAGCTCAAGGTTGCGCTCAGCAAACAACTCGCGGTGGCGCGCGACCGCCGCTGGCACCACGAGTACCCGAGCGCCGCTCAAGTGCGCGCGCCAGCAGAACTCTAAGTCTTCGCCAAAGAACGGGATATCGGGCGCGAAGCCGTCAAGTTCATGAAACAGGTCGGCGCGCACCAAAATGCACGCCGATGGAAGAAAGAAGACATCGCGCACCGCGTCGTGTTGCCCTTGGTCGCGCTCGAGCGGTTCGATAAGCGTGTCGATCTCGCCGATGCGATCGGCACCAAGACCGACGTGCTGCAACAGAGTCGGGTCCTCCCACTGCACCAGCTTCGGACCTACCACCCCAGCGTTAGAGCGAAAAAGTTCTTCGACCATTTTCGAAAGCGCGTCAGAGCGCAATTCGACGTCGTCGTGCATGATGCAAAACAAGCCACTCTCGCCATCGACAATTCGTAACAGCTGGTTCATAACGGGCCCATAACCGGGGTTGCCCTCGATTATCCGAATGAATGAATTCGGCAACACCTGGCGAATCTCGGTAGTGAGCGCATCGACCGGTGATTCAGAGGTAATGAAAAAAATCGTCTGTAACTTGGGGTAGTCCTGGGCCGCGATGCTGGTTAACGTCTCGGCGAACCACGATTTGGGCTGATGCGCCAGGATCGCCAAAACAATGTCTGGCGCCCCAGCCAGGGGGCTGAATCCATCTGAAGTCACGATTTAATAAGGCTACTGCCACACCCGCGGTGCCTAACTTTCTTCACCAATCATTCCGTTATCCGATCATGCCGTTAGCAATATTCGTCAGAGCGCCATAGTATGTATGACAAGTGGATAATAAAATGTTTCCAAAAATAGTCTGTTTGGATTTCTTGAAGTTGACACCACCATCATTTGACATTTCTGGAATATTTCCCGACATCAAATCTGACGCGACCAGGGATGCCGCGATGCGCGTCGCCAAAGATGTCGCCTTCATCGCGATCGGGTTCGGTGTGCTCACGTTTCAAAAACTTCAGGTGCATCGGCGTGAATACTTCGGCGCCAATAAGTAACGAACCAGGCAAGTCTCGCGTCGCACTGCCCGAGGGCACGGTGTCTGTCGGCATCGGTTTTTTAATTGCCGGAATTTCCGCCTACGCATTTTTCAAAGTCGGTCAACAGGCGCTCGGGCAGGACGGCTTCAAGCCGATCGTGGCGATGTGGTTCGTGGCCTTCGCCCTAGCCCCTGGCGTGTTTCTGCCTCTTGAGCAAGAGGTCAGCCGCGCGATTGCGCACCGCCGTGCGCTAGGTCAGGGCGGGCTACCGGTCGTGCGCAAGATGATCCCTCTCGCAATCGGAGCCGTCATCGTGCTGGTTGCCCTAACCGCGCTCGCCTACCCAGCTATCACGAAACACCTCTTCGAAGGAGACGGCGTAATCACTGTGTGCCTCGCACTGACGATGGCCACCTACGCGCCGTTTCATTTGGCGCGAGGCATTTGCTCGGGCACCGGCCGCTTTGCCATTTACGGATTGGTCATCGGCGTGGACGGTGCGACGCGAGTCTTGGGTTGCACCGTACTGTGGCTTGCGGGCGTAACCACCGTTGGCGTTTACGCGTTGGTGATTGCGCTCTCGCCGCTAGTCGGCATTTTCGCTGGCGTCGCCCGCGGCGGACTGCACAGCGACGACGGGCCACCTGCCACGTGGTCAGAGATTACGCCGAATTTGAGTTGGCTGCTGCTCGGTTCGTTGCTCTCTCTGGGCCTAATCAATGCCGGTCCAATCACGGTTGATTTACTCGCAAGTCACGGCGATGCGGCCGTCGTCACGAGATTCGGCAACGCCGTGATTTTCGCTCGAATCCCTCTATTTCTATTTCAGGCGGTGCAGGCAGCATTGCTGCCGCGCCTCGCCCGACTCGCCGCCCAGGACAATCTCGGCGAGTTTCGCCACGGCCTCAACCGCTTGCTGATATTGGTTAGCGTTGTCGCAGTGCTTGGCGTCGGCGGCGCATATCTCGTCGGCCCCCAGGTACTCAACTTTGTCTACGAAGGATTGGTTGATCGCCGCACGATGACACTGTTGGCTCTTTCTAGCGCGCTGTGCATGTTCGCGATCGCGATCGCCCAGGCAGTGATCGCCTTGCACGGTCACGCCCGAGTGGCAATCGGCTGGCTACTCGGCTTTGCCACGTATCTGCTCGTGGCCTGGCTTTCGAGCGATGATCTCTACCTGCGGGTCGAACTTGCCTTGGTATGCAGCTCGATCGTGGCGCTGGTGTGCTTCGCGATTTCGCTACGCACATTGTTGCGTCACGGCGCCAAACCCGACAATGTCGACGAAGTCGCGGCGTCCGTTATCTAGTTCTAGCGCTTTTTAGTTAGTGCGATTCTTTAGCCGCTTTGACTCGTACTCAAGATCATGTGCAACCATCATCTCAACTAGCTGCGCAAATGAAACTTCGCGCTCCCAGCCCAACTTCTCGCGCGCCTTGGTCGGGTCGCCAATTAACAGGTCGACCTCTGCGGGGCGCAAAAACTTTTTGTCGAGCTTCACATATGGGCGCCAGTCGCCGAGGCCCACCTTGTCGAACGCCAGCGTCAGAAATTCTTCGATCGAGTGCGTCTCGCCCGTCGCGATCACGTAATCGTCGGGCTCATCTTGCTGCAGCATCATCCACATCGCCTTGACATAGTCGCCGGCATAGCCCCAGTCGCGCTTGGCCTCGAGGTTACCGAGCGCAAGTTCTGACTCGACGCCGAGTTTGATGCGCGCCGCAGTGTTCGTGATCTTGCGCGTCACGAACTCAAGTCCGCGTCGGGGGCCCTCGTGGTTAAATAAAATTCCGGAGCAGGCGTACATGCCGTAACTCTCGCGGTAGTTGACCGTGATGTCGTGGCCGTAGACCTTGGCCACCCCGTACGGCGACCGCGGATGAAACGGCGTCTTCTCTGTCTGGGGCGTCTCGCGCACCTTGCCGAACATCTCTGACGAAGACGCCTGGTAAAACCGAATTGGGTTGTTAGTTAGGCCGCCAACCATGCGCACGGCCTCGAGTGCGCGCAAAACGCCAAGCCCAGTGACATTGCCCGTTAACTCGGCCTGGTTGAACGACATCGCGACGAACGAAATCGAGCCGAGATTGTAGAACTCGTCCGGCTGGGCATATTCGAGCGCAGTGACGATGCTGGTCAAGTCGGTGAGATCGCCAGGCACGATTTCGACATACCCAAACTCGTCACGCAGCAACTCGGCGCGTGGGTTGTGCTGGCCTTTCATCATGCCGAACACCTTGTAGCCCTTGCCGTGCAAGTACTCGGCGAGGTGACGACCGTCCTGGCCGGTGATTCCAGTGATGAAGGCTTTGCGCATATGGAGACCAAATCTATCAGCGCACTCCTAAGCGTTGATGCCTTGTCGCGTCAAGCCAGTTCTGCCTTTACGCTGAGCGACATGATTACAGTGTTGGCTGGCGGGGTCGGAGCGGCACGTTTTCTGCGCGGACTCATGCGCACCGTTAACCCGAGCGAAATTACCGCGCTCATCAACACAGGCGACGATACCGTGCTCAACGGCTTGCATATTTCACCAGACATCGACACCGTCACCTACACCCTCGCCGAAGCGATCGACCCGCAGCGCGGCTGGGGTCTGCGCGATGAGACTTGGGTGGCGATGCAGGCTCTACAGAAATACGTCAAGGTCCGCCCAGCGGGTTCTGTCGCCGCGCCAGACTGGTTCAATCTTGGCGACAACGATTTGGCGACGCACTTTTACCGCACATCGCGATTAGATGAGGGCGCCAAGCTGAGCGAGGTGACCGTTGAGATTGCCTGCGCGTGGGGGCTGTCAGTGCGGCTTGTGCCGATGTCAAACGACACCGTCTCGACTCGCGTCACTCTTGCGCAAGATTGCGCAGCGGGGACGCGCGGATCAAGCATCAGCTTTCAAGAATATTTCGTCAAATACCACCACGACATTCCGGTTAGCAAGATCGAATTCGTCGGCGCATCAACTGCCGCGCCGCTCGGGCTTGGCGAGTTGTGCGACGCAGAGACAGTTGTCATCGCCCCATCGAATCCGCTCGTTTCGATCGGGCCAATACGCGCACTATACGGCGTGAACGAGACATTGAGCAGTCGCCGCGATTCAGTCGTCGCAATTTCGCCGATAGTTGCGGGCGCCGCGCTAAAGGGCCCCGCCGACAGACTGATGCGCGAGCTCGGCCTCGAGGCCACCGTCGCCGGGGTCGCCAGACTTTACGCGCCGATCTGCGGAACACTTGTGATCGATGCCGCGGACGAAAACATGGCCGGCCTCGTCGAGGCAGAGGGCATGCGCTGCGTGGTCACCGACACGATCATGAGCACGCCCGAGATAGCGGCCGAACTCGCCCGCACAACTATTCGAGCGTGGCGATGAACCGCTTTACTGCCTGGGGCATCGAAGGCATCGGCGAAATTAGACCTGGCGATCAACTCGGCGAGATCATCGTTGAATCGTGCCGCAACGAGCCCAACGGGCCACTGTTAGAAAACGATGTCGTTATCGTCACGCAAAAGATCGTCTCCAAGGCCGAGGGTCGCCTCGTACCAATCGACCCCGACGACCCTGTAAGCCACAAACAACTCGTGGAGGATGAGGCCGTGCGCATCGTGCGCCGACGCGGCGACCTGATCATTACCGAAACCAAACACGGCTTCGTATGCGCTAACTCTGGCATCGATCTCTCAAATGTCGAGCGCGGGTACGCGGCGCTGCTGCCGATCGACAGCGACCGCTCGGCGCGCCGAATTCGCGACATCATCTTCGCCCAGCTCAATGTGCGCGTCGGCGTAATCGTCAGCGATACATTCGGCCGCCCTTGGCGCAACGGACTCACCGACGTCGCCATTGGCGTCGCGGGCATTGCCGGCGTCGTCGACCTGCGCGGAACGCCCGACGCTACCGGACGCATCATGAATGTCACCGAGGTGGCTGTCGCAGACGAGTTGGCCAGCACCGGCGAACTGGTGATGGGCAAGTCGTCCGGTATTCCCGTGGCGATCGTGCGCGGCGTCGACGCCTCGTGGTTTAGAGACTCTTCGATCAAAGAGATCGTGCGCAACCCGCAAGAAGATTTGTTCCGCTAACTGGTTTGCCGCGATAAGTCAATCATCGGTTTAGCAATTCATCGATCCCGTCGCTGAGCAATGTCCATGGCTTCCACCCCAATTGAATTCGGGCACGCGCCACGGAAACCGCCAGACGTTGCAAGTCGCCTGACCGCGCCGGCTCCTGGCGCAATTGCAATGTCGAACCGACCGCCATCGTCTTCCACAAATTCTCGATGGATGTCTGCACGCCGGTGCCGACGTTGATCACGAGCCCGCCGCCCTTTGTGCTGGCGCGCGCGAGCGCGTCGCAAACGTCATCGATGTACACGAAATCGCGGGTTTGCTTGCCGGTGCCGAATTGCACGGGCCGTCGCTTACTCACGAGCGCGTCGGCGAATGCCCCGACCACGCCGTCCTGGGCCCGTTGGCGCGGGCCGTAGACGTTGGCCAATGCCAGCGCGGTGAACTCGATGTCGTGGGTTTCGCGATACACGCCGAGCAATTCGATAACCGTGTTGGCCATCACGTGGCTCACTCCGATTGCGGTTGATGCCCGACCTTCTTTGACCGGCAAACTGCGCGCCGGCACCTCGCCATAAAGCAGCCCGGCGGGCACGGCAATGACGATCTTGCGTACGCCGTTGAGCCGCGCCGCCTCTAACACCGCCAGCACCAGCGCGGCAGAATGCAGCGCGACAGAGGTCTCGGTGGCGTTCGGCGGCAGCACCGCCAGGTGATAAATGACGTCGGGCTGACGCAGCCCGACCAGCTCTGTGAACTCTTGACTCATAACGTCGAGGTGATGAAACCTAAGGCCAACGCCCCGCGATCGTGCTTCGGCAAGATTTGATAACGACCCCGTCGAAAGATCGTCGGCGACATCGACGAAGTGCCCGTCGGCGAGAAGTCGATCGACCAGATGCGACCCCACAAATCCAGCGCCGCCCACCACCAGCATCTTCATCGGTGCTGCTGCTGCCGTCGGCGCCATATTTTTACTTGCTTGCGTCTGGGGATGGTACGCGCGCATCAATGAGCTGTTCGCCAAAGTCGACGACACCATCGCTGCCGATCAGGCAACCATGCAACTTGGCGTGATCCTTAACTACGCCCATCACCGCGCTGTCAGCGACACGAGTATTTG
>JAYTUM010000031.1:0-2550 GCA_043744575.1 Acidimicrobiales bacterium
AGCAATTCTTCATGTACCTTCTCGCCAACACGCAGTCCGACTACTTCAATCGCCACGCTTTTGCCCGAATTCTTTACGAGCTGCGTAGCGACATCATAAATACTGACGGGGTCGCCCATATCGAGAACAAGTACTTCACCAGTTCGTCCGATGGCCCCAGCTTGAATCACCAGTTGTACGGCCTCGAAAATTGTCATGAAGTAGCGAGTCACGCCTCGATGCGTAACGGTGACTGGTCCGCCCTTAGCAATCTGATCGCGAAACGATGTCAATACGCTGCCCCGCGAGCCCAAGACATTGCCAAATCGCACTGAAATGTACTTGCCGGGAGGGGCAGAGAATGCAAAGTCAGCCGTGACCCGTTCTGCGAGGCGCTTCGAGAAGCCGAGCACGCTGATCGGGTTGGCCGCCTTGTCGGTTGAGATATTTACGAATACTGAGACGTGGTTGCGCTGGGCGGCGCGCAGAAGTGTCTGAGTGCCGAGCACGTTTGTCTGGTAAGCCTCGCTCGGGTACCGCTCTAGAAGCGGCAAATGTTTGAGCGCCGCAGCGTGAAATACAACTTCTGGTCGACGAGTATCAAAGATGTGATCAATAGTTGCAACATCGCGTAGGTCGGCGAGAACCGTCTGTGGTGTATCGAGCAGCGCGCGACCGTGGATTGAGAGCTGCACCTCGTGCAAAGCGCTCTCGTCGCGATCGAGCATGATCAGTTCTGCGGGGTTAAAACGCGCAAGTTGTCGGCACAGCTCGCTGCCGATACTGCCACCGGCGCCAGTAATAAGTACTCGGCGATTAACTATGTAGTCGGAAATCTGTTGGAGGTCGATCTTTACGCTGCGTCGACCGAGCAAGTCTTCGTCAGTGAGGTCACGAATGTCGCTGGTATCCAGAGGGCGATCGTTTAGATTCTGTACGGCTGGTAAAACCTTGACCTCCATGTTCAGCCCGCGAGCGAGTGCAGCGATTTCGTTAATCAGGTGCGAGTCGGCGCTAGGAATCGCGATCAACAGAGTCTCGGCTCCAGTCTTACCGCGCGCCTCCGCCAACATATTGCGACCTCCGAGTACGGGGATTCCTGAGATACTCAGGCGGTGGGTCTTCTCGTTGTCGTCGAGGAATGCGACTGGAAGGTACGGAGAGCTCGGATTGCGCAGCAAGGTATTGACGACCTGGATTCCGCCCTCGCCAGCGCCGTAAACAATGATCTTGGTGGCCGTTGCCGACGATGGGCGGCGTAATCGTTCGCGCACAAACCTCCACGCGTAGCGATTTGCCGCCGTCAAGAACAGCGCCATGACCCCAGCGGCGGCGATTACGCTTCGCGGAAACGGGTTAGTAGATGAATCAAAAATCCGAATCATTTCAAGAACGAAAATTGTCAAACCAGATGCCACGATCAGCCCGGCAACCTCGTCGAAACTCGCGTAACGCCAGCGCCGACGGTAGATGCCGACAGCGAAGCCGACGATAAGTAGTACACCCACGACCATCGGCAACACCGCAGTCACCGAGTCTTTTGTAGCGCCATAGGGGTCGTGATGGCCCTGAATCAAGAACCGCGCGTAGGAGGCCGCGATAGCAGACAGCGCCCAAGAAATCGCGTCAAGAACGAACTGCGCTAACGCCGAAGTGCGCACAAACCACTTGGACTCGATGAAAATCTCGACGGCTGAGGCGACGCTGGAGCGCTTTGCCACCATTTTCATATTCTACGCATCGGTCCGGTTGATCAGTGGCTGAGGATGACGCCCGCGACATTGTTGCCTGCGTGTTCGGCGACCACAATCGCGCGCTCCAACACATCCGTACGGCTCGCAAGCGCTTTCGCGACTAGCACTACCAAACTGCTTTGGGGTGCCAAAAGGTCGGTAGCTCCGAGCTGATCAATGGCGGATGTGCTCACGAGGCTGAGCGAGTGCCCACGAAGGGCCTGTGAAAGGGCAATCTCAATTGGCCCAATCAGCACTGTCTCGTCAATCGGAATGAGCCGCACAACGGCGGCGCTATGCGTGGCAGACGCAAAGGCGATTGCCGCTGCAGTGTGCTCGAGATTCGGGCCTTGCAGATCCGCTCCTAATACTCCGAGCACGCGCTCTTCGCCGACTGCGGTAGCAAGTTTACGCGCCGTGCGAATTTTGCGATCAGTGATTGTCAATTGCAAAATGATTAACAGCCCAATCAGCGCACCAACACCAATACCAAAAATATAAGTAGATCTCTTCACTTTCGTAACAGTTGGTCCGACCTCTGAACTAGTCGCCGAGATCAATGTGACCTCGCCAGTAACCATTTCTTTGGCGAATGCCAATGCGCGTTGCTGAGTCGCAATTTGGCTGGTGGCCTGGCCCGAATCGAGCAATTCGGAAACCAACTTTTCAGCGCGCGCGAAACCCTCTTGCACGCTCGCTTGCCGCAGACTGGACAATTCTGCGATGTATGCGTCAATCGCCGTATTGCATGTATCGGCCAACGGTGCAATGCAGCCAAGGCCGTAAGTTGGCACGCCGACACTTAGAAACGTAAATCGTGTTTTACCTTCACCTTCAA
>JAYTUM010000032.1:0-2535 GCA_043744575.1 Acidimicrobiales bacterium
TTGTCGGCGGCGTTGTCGGCGGCTATCAGTTGGCGCGCTTCGAGGCGTGGGTCAATCAGAACTCAAAGAGCAAGGAGCTAGAAACTATTTTGTTGCAGGTACGGTTCGCCAAGCGCGCGGTCTCTACGGGCGGGTTTTTCGGCAAGGGTTATCTCAACGGCCCGCTGACCAACGGCGCATACATCCCTGTGCAATTCACAGACTTCCCGTTTTCGGCGATTGCCGAACAATTCGGCATGGTCGGGGCGGCGGCGGTGATGGCCTTGTTTGGGGTGGTGTTGTGGCGCGTCTGGCGCGTCGCCCAGATGGCTCGCGATCGCCTCGGGCTGCTTCTGGCTTCGGGCATCTTCACGATGTTGACCTGGCAGGTATTTCAAAACATCGGAATGACGCTTGGCATCACCCCCGTCAGTGGGTTGCCGCTGCCATTCATCTCTTATGGCGGATCGCACCTGGCGTCATCGGCTTTACTCATCGGCTTGGTCCAAAGTATTCATATGCGGCGGCTCGAGTAATTGCTTGAAGTAACCCCTTTACTTGCTGCTTAATGCCGTTATTCGACCCCGAGTCGGGGGTAGCCTTGTACCTAGGCCAGGAACACACTCTCGGCCACAAGTTGATGACGCGATGGTGCAACTGCGAAACCGAGGTTTCGCGAGCGCCGTGCGGCGGTAGCAAAGCAGGAGCGTAACAATCGCCGCCTGAAGGGTTGCCGTTTTACCCAGAAACGAGAAGGCAATGAACGATTCAAGTACCAATTCTTTGGAACTACCCGACCCACCACGCGAAGGCAAGATGGTTAGCCCAGAAGCAAGCGAGCGGGCGCTGGTGCGCAAGCCCCAGATTGGTGACACCCGCCCCGCGCCTGTGATGGCGCCCGCAGTTGACGCCCCCGCGCCAACAAAGTCGAATCGCAACATCGGCGGTCGCGCCGGCAATGGTGCCAGTGGCGGCGAAGCCGAAGCCCAAGATTTAGCCGCTGGCGCTAAAAAAAAGAGTCGACGAGGCAACCGCAGGGGCGGGCGCAACCGTCGCGGTCGCAGCAGTTCTGCAGAGAGAAGTTCTGCCATCAGCAACCAGCCAAGCACCGATGCCGATTTGATGGAGCGTCGCCGCGGCAAAGAGCGCAACGGTCGACCTTTAGGTCGCTATTTCATGTGCGTGCAGGTGCGCCCGGAGTTCACTCAGGTGGCGATGCTCGAGGGCAAGAGCCTGATCGAGCACTACGTCAGCCGGCCGTCGGACGATGACGAGCAGATTCACGGCAACATTTACTTGGGACGGGTGCAAAACGTTTTGCCGGGAATGGAAGCTGCGTTCGTCGACATCGGTACTCCGAAAAACGCTGTTCTCTATCGCGGTGACATTCAGTTCGATAAAGAAGACGTTGTTGAGCAGGGTCCGGACCCGCGCATCGAGCACGTGCTCAAGGCCCGCCAACTCATTTTGTGCCAAGTAACCAAGAACCCGATCGGTGCCAAGGGCGGTCGCCTAACACAGGAAGTTTCGCTGCCCGGTCGGTTTGTCGTGTTGATCCCAGACTCGCGCACATACGGAATCTCGAAGCGCCTGCCCGAAAACGAGCGCCGGCGTTTGCGTGCCATTCTTGATCGCATCAAACCAGGCGAACACGGCATCATCGTGCGCACTGCGGCAGAACACGCCACAGAACACGAATTGACAACCGACCTATCTCGACTGATTAGTCAGTGGGAAGAGATCAAAGAGAAGTCGAAGCGGGCCAACTCGCCCTCCCTGCTGTATCGCGAGCCGCCGTTGGCGGTGCGCGTAATTCGTGAAGAGTTCAGTAGCGATTACCGCGGCGTGGCCATTGACAACATTGATTTATTCAACGAAGTCAAGGATTATATCTCGGCGTTTAATCCCGAATTTGCAGACCGCGTCGAGTACTACGACGCCGCCGAAGTTGGCCTGCCAATGTTTGAGCATTTTCGCGTGCACGAACAGCTACATAAGGCTCTCGAACGCAAGGTTTGGCTGCCATCGGGCGGATCGCTGATCATCGAACATACCGAGGCGTTAACCGTGATCGACGTTAACACCGGTAAGAACGTCGGCAAGTCGAACCTCGAGCAGACTGTATTTGACAACAACATGGAGGCAGCCGAAGAAATTGCCCGCCAATTGCGGTTGCGCGACATCGGCGGAATCATCGTCATCGACTTCATCGACATGGAGATTCGCGAGAATCGCCGCCGCGTGCAAGACGCCTTCCGCGACGCCCTGGCCCGCGACAAGACCCGCACCCAGGCCTTCGAGATCTCGGAACTCGGACTGGTCGAAATGACTCGCAAGCGAATTGGCGAAGGATTGTTGACCAATTTCACGGATGTTTGCCCGACCTGTGAAGGCCGAGGGGTTCTCGTCGACCGCACGATGATCGACTAATTGATCTTATTTAAGATGTCTAAATTCAAAACTCACCGATAGGATACAAAGCCGTATGTACGCAGTAATCGCAACAGGTGGCAAGCAAGAGAAGGTTTCCACGGGCCAGCAGGTTCAAGTGGAGCT
>JAYTUM010000033.1:0-2510 GCA_043744575.1 Acidimicrobiales bacterium
CCGAGACCGGCGGCTACGAGCACGCGCTCGCCTTCGCGCAACAACATGCCAGCCGCATGCGCCGAAGTGCAGACATCGTGGCTCGCCTCAATGCCGATGTTGGCCAAAAATTCTTCCTGCGCCACGATCGTCGCCGACGAGTTGTTAGTTACGAACAAAACTCTGTGCCCAGCATTACGCAACGCCGCCACCGCCTCGACAGAACCAACGATAGGTTCGTGCATCAACCAGACGACCCCGTCGAGATCACACAAAATCGGTGCCTTGTCAGGTGAAGGGCGATTCGGCGTCAATTGTGCTGTAATGATTTGCCTCCAAGGTTGTTCGCGGGCGATAATCATGCCACCATCTAAGTGTGCCTCGCTTCGAAGCTTTTCGCGCCCTGCGTTACGCCCCAGAACTCGATCTCGAAGCGGTCTGCTCCCCGCCGTATGACGTGCTCACGCCGCTCGATCGCCAATCGTTGGCAACTATGCACCCCAACAACATCGTGCACATCGACTTGCCGATCGGTGACGAACCATATCTTGGAGCCGCGACAATTCTTGAAAAATGGCTCTCATCTGGCGTGCTCGTGGTTGACGATGCTCCTTCGCTGACCATATATCGTATGTCGTTCACAGATTCACTCGGCGCCGAACGAAAAACAGTGGGAGTAATCGGCGCGCTCGAGGTGGTGGACGAAGGTGCCGGCGGAGTCTTGCCCCACGAACAGACCATGCCCAAGGCCAAAACCGACAGACTCGACTTGACCCGCGCCACAGACACCAACCTGTCTCCAGTGTGGGGGCTGTCAATGGGCAACGCGCTGACCGCGACACTCGAGGCAGCGGGGCAACCGCTTGGCTCAATGACCGACGGCGACGGCGTAACGCACACAGTCGAGCGAGTCTGCGACCCTGGCCGACTCGCGGCCATTTCAAGGTGCATCGCCGATTATGACGTCATTATTGCCGATGGTCACCACAGGTACGCGATAAGTCGAACCTACCGCGACGAGGTTCGTTCACTTACGAACCGCACCGACACTGACGCCGAATTGACTCTTACCTACATCAACGAACTAGTCGAAGAGCAACTCAGCGTCGCCGCGATTCATCGGTTGTACGACAACATCACATTTACTGATTTGCGCTCGGCACTAAGCGAGTCGTTCGACGTCACTCCTGCCCCACCTATCGACGACACAACTTTGGCCAAGATGCAATTGCGTGGCTCGTTGTGTCTCGTGCAGCCAAACGGCACCGCGGATTGGCTTACACCAAAGCCAGAGTCATTCGTCAAGGTTCGCAATCTCGACAGCGCGATGCTGGCACACTCTCTAAGAAACACCCTACACTCTGTGCGCTACCAGCACGGAGTCAAAGAGGTAGCGGCAGACCTAGCCGGCGGCACAGCCACCGCGGCGATCTTGATCCGACCGGTCAGCGTGGCCGAAATTCGCCGCACGGCAACCGAAGGTTTGCTGATGCCGCCGAAGTCGACGTTTTTCACGCCAAAGTTGCGCACCGGTTTGGTTATCCGCAAATTGAATACGCGCTAACGCGGCCACTTAATGCAAGTTTAGTTAGTGACCCAGCGTGTCGAGGCGCTCAGAGACATCTGAGAAATTTGGATCATGCGCGGCAATTCGGCCGAACATTTTACGCGCGGCAATGACATCGGCCGAACGATCGTAGAGATCTCCCAACATGTACCACTCGCGAAGATGGTATTCCTGAACCTTGCGTGGGTCTTGCGAACCGTGATGCATCAGGCGCACCGCGCCTTGAAGGTCTCCGCGATCGGCCAATGCGCCTGCCGCAACAATGCGTCCCTCGGCCACTATTGACGGGTGCGGTGAGGCCTCCTTGAGTTCGTTCCACAGCTCTTCCACTTTTTCATAACGCTTCATGGCGCGATAACAGTCAGCCAATACCGGATGGTTTGTCGTTGATCCACGCGACGCGACGCGTGCCTGCTCAAGTTGATCGGCGGCATCGCTCCACAGTCCAAGGCGGTACAGCGAAAGTCCGGCTACCTCGTGCACTAGCTGAATGCCCGCACATGCCTTGACGATCGGCATCAAAATCTTCTTAGCGTCTTGGTAACGCTCGCGCTCAAATGCGTCAAGAGCAAGCGCAAATCTGTCAGTGGTGCGCTTGGCGTCATGTTCACCGACTGCCGCGGCGATTGCCTTGGCCACCGTGGCCTCTACCTGCGCAAGAGACTTTGCTGTCGGTCGACGCTCATTGCGCTCAGAGCCCGCACCGGACGAGCGCGTGTGCGACGAGACTGGACCGTCATCGCGCCACTCCTCGGTGCTGTGTTCGGTCGGCGGCATCGGATCTTTGCCGTACTTGCGACCACCCGTGCGATGATGAACTTCATCAGCCTTGCGTTGAGCGGCGGTCTGCGGCGCGCGCGGTGCATCACGAAAATCGTCACGATCGCGGCTTGGACGATCGCGGCTTGGACGACCATAACTCGTGCGACCTGCGTCACTAGAACTTGACCTGCCGGAACTTGGT
>JAYTUM010000034.1:0-2484 GCA_043744575.1 Acidimicrobiales bacterium
GGCAATTGTGATTTGATTTTGAACGCAATTCAGGCGCTCCGCCATACGGAAATACAACGAGCTTGCCTTGCCCCAGCGGATTGGCGTGGCGATGATCACCACATCCGCCCAATGCACCATTGCTTCATAGACTTCGGTGAGTTCGTCGGTGGGGTCTTGTTGGGTAATCGTGCAGGGCCATGTGCAGGCGTGTGCCGATTTCGAGTAGTAGCCCTCGCAGACGCGAAACTTCAGATCATTGAGCCGAATTAGGCGGGTCTCGCAACCGGACTTGCTGGCGTGGTCTAGGGAGTGTTGCAGGAGTGCTTCTGAGCCAGAGTAACGAGGCTCGCCACTGTTCATCGCCGTGGTCGAAATACCGGCAACACGGAGCGGACCATCTTGTCGCGTCAGATTATCTCGCGAGAGTTGGTGTGGCTCGTGCGGCTTGCGACCGCGTTTAGAGGCGTTGGCGACATCGACTAATACCCTGCCGTTAGCGACCCGAACCGGATAAGCCGGCACGCGGTCTTCTTCAAAACCCGGCTCGCCTACGCCAGTTACTCGATGAAACTTCCAGGCGTGCCACGGGCACACGACAAAGTCGCCGCTCAGCCGACCCGAACCGAGTGGTCCGCCGGTGTGATTACAGATTCCGGAGATTGCCGCCATCTCCTCGCCGCGGCGGGAGACGGCCAGACGCCGCGTTCCGGCCGACACCGGTGTGACTTCGCCGTCAACGAAGTCGGTCACGGCGCCTACGTCAACGAAGTCGCTTTCTTTTTCAGCCACTAAATGCCACTTTCAATTTGTCGTCCCCCGTCATTAACAATCTAGACGATCTCGTCGTATGTTATGCCGGCACGAAGCAGCATAGAAGCCCATCTGATCTCGGTTTTATGTACAGCTCAATGTTTCAAGATCTTGATGGTCACTTCTGGGAACCGTTTTGGATGGACCCAGCGCACGTCCAATAGCACGATCGAATATTGCGAGTAGTTACACGCGGATCGATTGGGCGACTTTGTCAGCTGGAGGACGCATCGAGATTACGGGCGCGGGAACGTGACAATGAACATTGCGCCGGGGTTATTGTCAGCAACTGTCACCGCGGCATCGTGACTGCGGGCGATATTCGCAACGATGGAAAGGCCAAGGCCGAACCCGCCTTCGCCGCGGCTACGACCGTCATCGATGCGTTCGAAGCGATCGAAGATGCGCTGTCGGTCAGCCTGCGGAATACCTGGTCCATCGTCGGCAACATTGAGCACGACATGCGAATCGGTTTCGGTAAGGCCGAGCGATACTACTGATGCACAGTGGCGTACCGCGTTGTCGACGAGATTTGTGACGAGACGCTCCATTTGACGTAGGTTGCCTCGTATCTGGCCGGCCGAGACGCTACCGAGGTAGATCTTGTGACGAGTGGTTACTCGTATTCGTTGCACCACATCAAAGATCACGTCGTCGAGATCGATGATGCCCTTTGGGATATTTCGAGTCCGCGAAATCTGAGCGGCGTCAAGAAGGTCGTCGACTAGCAACTGCAGGCGAATTGTCTCCGACAGGAGATGCTCGCGCGCGAGCCCGCGTTCAGCCTCAGAAGCGTTTGCGCGCCACACCTCGAGCTGTACGCGCAGCGATGCAAGCGGGCTTCGCAGTTCGTGACTGGCGTTCTCGACGAACTGATTCTGCAACCGTTGCGCCTGCTCAATGCGGTCAATGAGATCGTTCATCGTGAGTGCAAGGCGACGCACTTCGTCGTTCGGAGCAGGAACGGTCACCCGTTCGTCTAATTTTCCTGCCGTCATCGACTCAACGTCGCGTCGCATTGTCTCGATTGGTTTGAGTGCGCGAGTCGTAGTGAACCACGTGATGAAACCCATGATCAGAACTAGCAGTGGTAGCCCGACTAGGAGCAGCGCGGTTAGGCTGCGAACAGACTCATTTACCGACTCGAGACTATGGCCGACGTAAATAGTGAAAGTACCATCTAGTGAGTTAACGCGACGGGCGACCACGCGAAATGAATTATCGCCAACCGGAACACGCGCAACCGTGAAGCGAACAAAGCCCTCCTGCGGAGTCACAACATCAAAGAGCGCCAACTCGCCATCGATGTTGTCAGACGATGCGACCACAGCACCGGACTGGTTAAGAATTTGAATGAAGCCCTCGTCTTCTCGTGGGACGGTGAGTTCGGATGGAAGAGTACCCTTTGCCAGGGTTGCGGCGATGTCGTCGGCACGCAGTTCAGCGTTGGTGGTAAGTCCATCCATCAGTGATGAACGCTGGCCATAGACGAGCAATGCTCCGCCGAGAGCGAGAGAGAGAGCAACCAAGGCACATGCCGACACCACCATGCGGGTTCTCACCTGTAGTTGCATTAATCTCGTTACCGCGGGTCGCCGGTTAGGCGATAGCCGGCCCCACGAACGGTCTCGATAGCGCATTTGTGTGCCGAGCAATCAATTTTTCGGCGAAGTCTTCCGACGTAGACCTCAA